>JASHSH010000337.1 GCA_030040955.1 Rhodospirillales bacterium | reverse complement strand
GACGCCCGCGCCATCCTGGCCAAGGCGCGCGGCGAGTACGCCGAGGCCGAAACCGCGCTCCGAGCCGCCTTGGAAGGCGCCACGCGGACGGTCGATCTGTATCCGCAATGGCCGAAGACCGAGACGACACCCCCGCTCTCCGAAATGATCAAGACTCGGGAAACGGTGCGCGCGCGGCTCGCCGCGGTGCTGTCGCTGGAGGGCAATTTGGCCGAGGCCGAGGCCACCGCGCGCGAGGCGCTGGTCAACCAGTTGAAGCGCGCGGGCTCGGATTCCTACTCCGCCATCGAATCGCTCGAAGTGCTTTCCTCCGTGCTCTCCGACGAGAATCGCCAGGACGAAGCGATCGAACTGGCCCGGCGCGTCGTCGATCTGCGCCTGAAGATCGGCCTCGCGCCCACGGATGGGGCCGTGGTGAAGGCGCGCGTCGAGCTCGCGACCGATCTGGTACGCGCCGGAAAGCAGCGCGACGGGATGGCCGCCTTCGATGCCGTCAGGGCCGATCTTGGCCACGACTCCGAGGGACGCGCGCGCTTCCTCGACGCCAATTCGGCCTATGCCACCGCCCTGCTCGCCGATGGCAAGAGCGAACAGGCGCTCCAGATATTCGACCGAGCCGTCGCCAGGGCGGAGGCGACGTTCGGCAAGAACCATCCGGCGACCGCGATGCCCCGCGGGCTGCGGGCGGTGGCGCTCGCGCGGCTCGGCCGGCAGGCGGACGCGCTCGCCGATTTCCAGGCCGCGGTTCCGATCCTCATCGCCCAGCCCCTGCCGCCCGGCGCCAGCAACCAGCTTCGCCTGCTGCGCTACATCCTCGGCGCCTATATGCATCTGCTCAACGAGATCAAGGACACGCCGCTGCGGACCGAGGTTGGCGACGTGGCCGAGGAGGCATTCCGCATGGCCGACCACGCGCGCGGCCAATCGGTGCAGCGGGCGGTGGCCAACGCGACCGCGCGCTTGCAGATCGCCGATCCGAACCTCGCCGATCTCGCGCGGCGCGAGCAGGATGCGGGCCAGGGCGCGGCGGCGCTGGAGAGCCTTCTCATCGGCCTGGTCGCCTCGCCCGAGAGCGAGCGGGACCCGGGCGCGACCGAAAGGCTGCGCCGCAACATCGAGGATCTGCGCAAGGCGCAGGTCACGCTGCGCCAGGAGATCGCGCGGCGCTTCCCGGCCTACTCCTCGCTGATCGACCCGAAGCCCCCGGGCTTCGCGCAGTTGCGCGCGGCGTTGCGTCCGGGCGAGTCGTTCGTGGCCACCTATTCGCTGGATGACGAGACCTTCGTGTGGGCGATTCCCAAGGACGGCGTGGCGGTCTTCGCCTCGGTGCGGGTCGCGCGCACGGAGCTGGCCAACGCGGTGGCCGCGCTGCGCGCCTCGCTCGACCCGCAAGCAAGCACGTTGGCCGACATCCCGCCGTTCGATGTCGCCGCCGCGCACGCGCTGTACGGCTGGCTGATCGAGCCTGCGCGGGAGGGTTGGAAGGGCGCCAAGAGCCTGGTGATCGCGAGCGATTGGTTCGGCGAGGTTCCGGCCCAGCTGCTGGTGACGCGGAGCGTCGCGCAGCCGGCGGAGGCGCCTGGAACGCCGCGCTTCTCCGGCTATCGCGCGGTCCCCTTCCTGGTGCGCGAGGCGGCCATCGCGCAAGTACCGTCGGCCGCGGCCCTGGTCGCGCTGCGCGCGCTGCCGGCGGGCGATCCGGCGCGGAAGTCTTTCGTGGGATTTGGCGATCCGGTGTTCACCGCCGCGCAGGCGGAAGAGGAGAAGGCCGAGCTTGCCGCCGCCGATCCGGCCTCGGGCCAAGTCGCGGCACGCGGGTTCGGCCTGCGCGAATCGCCGAAGACCGACGCGATGGGCCATGCGGATCTGTCGATGGTGCCGCGGCTTCCCGACACGGCCGAGGAGCTGCGCGAGGTCGCCGCCGCCCTGCACGCCGATCCCAAGGCCGACCTGTTCCTCGGTCCCAAGGCGAACGAGTCGACGGTCGAGACCATGCGGCTCAGCGACCGCAAGGTGGTGATGTTCGCCACCCACGGCCTGGTTCCCGGCGATCTCGACGGGTTGACGCAGCCGGCGCTCGCGCTGTCCGCGCCCGAGGTGGCGGGCGTCGCCGGGAACGGGTTGCTCACCATGGAGAAGATTCTCGGCCTCAAGCTCGACGCCGACTGGGTGGTGCTGTCCGCCTGCAACACCGGGGCGGCCGAGGGGCGCGGCGCCGAGGCGGCATCCGGACTCGGACGGGCGTTCTTCTATGCCGGCGCGCGCTCGGTGCTGCTGACCAACTGGCCGGTGGAGACGGTGTCGGCGCGGCTGCTGACCACCGGCGCGTTCCGCCACCAGACGGCCGAGCGCGGCATCAGCCGGGCGGAGGCGTTGCGCCGCGCCGAGATCGACCTGATCGACGGGCCCGGCGCGGCCGGCCCCGACGGCAAGCCCCTATTCTCCTATGCCCACCCGCTGTTCTGGGCGCCCTTCACCCTGGTCGGCGACGAAGGCTGAGCCGGCTGGCGGTGCCGCGATATCCCGGGCGCGCGGGCCGGTCCGCCGCGCGCGATGCCGCCGATCACGGTTTGACACGAACCTAGTCCCGCCAATAAGTTCGAGGACCAACAAGCTTGGCAATGAGGGCGGTTTCACTCCGCGACAGTGGTGCGACTGCGAGGCAATTGCCAGGGGACGGAGCCGGACCGTTTCCGGTAGCAATGCAGGGTCTTTGGGGAGGAAATCCGATGCAATTCCGAACGGTGCTGATGGCCAGCGCGGCCATGATGGGAGCGCTCGCGCTTTCGGCGGGGGTGGCCCGTGCCGACGATCTCAAGGAAGTGCAGATGCTGCACTGGTGGACCTCGGGCGGCGAGGCGGCCGCGCTGAAGGTGCTCAAGGATGATCTGGCCAAGAAGGGCTACGCGTGGAAGGACGTACCCGTGGCGGGCGGCGGCGGCGAGGGCGCGATGACCGCGCTGAAGGCGATGGTGGCCGCCGGCAATCCGCCGACCGCGTCGCAGATCCTCGGCTATTTCGCCATCGACTACGCCGAGGCCGGCAAGCTGGGCGACATCACCTCGCTGGCCATGAAGGAGGGCTGGGACAAGGTGGTGCCCACCGCGCTGCAAAAGTTCACCACCACCAACGGCAAATGGGACGCCGTGCCGATCAACATCCACTCCGTCAACTGGGTGTGGCTGAACAAGGCGGTGATGGACAAGATCGGCGGCACCGAGCCGAAGAACTTCGGCGACTTCCTGGCGCTGCTCGACAAGGCCAAGGCGGGCGGCGTGATCCCGCTCGCGCTCGGCGGCCAGCCCTGGCAGGAAGCCACCATGTTCGACTCGGTGGTGATGTCGACCAACGGACCCGACTTCTACAAGAAGGCGTTCTACGATCTCGACGCCGGCGCGCTCAAGTCGGACCAGATGAAGAAGGCGTTCGACAATCTCGCCAAGCTGCGCGCCTATGTCGATCCCAACTATGCCGGCCGCGACTGGAACCTGGCCACCGCCATGGTGATCAAGGGCGACGCGCTGGTGCAGGTGATGGGCGACTGGGCCAAGGGCGAGTTCAAGGCGGCCAACAAGGAAGCCGGCAAGGACTTCCTCTGCTATCGCTTCCCGGGCACCGACGGCACGGTGATCTACAACACCGACATGTTCGCCATGTTCAAGGTGTCGGCCGATCGCGAGGGGGCGCAGCTCGCGCTTGCGGAAGAAGCCATGAGCCCGAAGGTGCAAGCGGGCTTCAACATCGTCAAAGGCTCGGTGCCGGCTCGTACCGACGTCTCCGACGAAGGCTTCGACGCGTG
>JASHSH010000336.1 GCA_030040955.1 Rhodospirillales bacterium | reverse complement strand
CCGCTGCCGCCGCGCCGCGCGCCCGGCGCGTCCTGATGGATTGGATGCGGTCCGGCCTGGCTTCGCTCGCCGAACGCGCGCCGCTGCCCGATTTCCTGATCCGCGCCGGCATCGCCGCGCGGGTCGCGCGCACCAATCGAATGCTGTCGGCGCGGGACTCGTCGGAGGCCACGGCCCGGTTCGCGGCGGCGATGGAGGACCGGCCGATCGCCGAGCACACCGAGGCCGCCAACCGGCAGCATTATGCGCTGCCGCCCGAGTTCTTCGAGCTCGTGCTCGGCCCCCGGCGGAAATATTCTTGCTGCCTGTACCGCGACGCCGCGGCCGATCTGGCGCGGGCCGAGGAGGATGCGCTCGCCGCCACCGCCGCGAACGCCGCGGTCGAGGACGGGCAGCGCATCCTCGACTTGGGCTGCGGCTGGGGTTCGATGTCGCTATGGCTGGCCGAAAATCTGCCGCGTTCGCGGATTCTTGCAGTCTCCAATTCGGAGCCGCAGCGCCGCTACATCGAATACCGCGCGGCCGAGCGGGGCCTCGGCAATCTCGAAGTCGTCACCGCCGACGCCAACCGGTTCGAGCCCGGCGCCCGCTTCGACCGCATCCTGTCGATCGAGATGTTCGAGCACCTCGCCAACTGGCCTTCCATGTTCGCGCGCATGCGAAGCTGGCTCGCCCGCGACGGCCGCGCCTTGATTCACGTGTTCTGCCATCGCGCGGTGCCGTATCGCTTCGACCACGCGGATGGCGGAGACTGGATCGCGCGGCACTTCTTCACCGGCGGGCAGATGCCGAGCCGCGATCTGGTGGCGCGGTCGTGCCGCGGCTTCGATGTCGAGGCGCAATGGTGGTGGAGCGGGCTGCACTATCGGCGCACGGCGCTCGACTGGCTGGCGAATTTCGACCGCAACCGGGACGCGGTCGCCGGGATACTCGAGTCGGTCTATGGGCGCGAGGTCGGCTTGTGGGTGAACCGCTGGCGCCTGTTCTTCCTCGCCACCGCCGGCCTGTTCGGCGCGGGCGGCGGGAACGCCTGGGGCGTCGGTCACTATCGGCTGAAGCCGGGATGAAAGCGGACGACTCGCGCCGCTCCCTCACTCCACCGTCACGCTCTTGGCCAGGTTGCGCGGCTGGTCGACATCGTTCCCCTTCGCCACCGCGGTGTGATAGGCGAGCAGCTGCACCGGAATCGCGTAGAGGATCGGCGCCACGGTGGCGTCCACCTCGGGCAGCTCGATGGTGAAGAAGGCCTTGCCGCCCAGCTTGGCGATGCCGGGCGCGTCGGAGAGAAAGATCACCTTGCCCCTGCGCGCGATCGCCTCCTGCATGTTCGAGGCGGTCTTCTCGAACAGCTGATCCGAGGGCGCGATCACGATGATCGGCACGCCCTCGTCGATCAGCGCGATCGGCCCGTGCTTCATCTCGCCGGCGGCATAGCCCTCGGCGTGGATATAGCTGATCTCCTTCAGCTTGAGCGCGCCCTCGAGCGCGATCGCATAACCGGTGCCGCGCCCCAGATAGAGCACGTCGCGCGCTTGCGCGATCTCGCCGCGGGCGAGGTCGCGGATGCGCTCGTCATGCGCCAGAACCTGGGCCGCGCGCGCCGGCAATTCCATCAGCGCCGCGACGAGCGCGCGCTCGGCCGCCGCGTCGAGCACGCCCCGCGCCCGCCCGGCGGCGATTGCGAGGCAGGCGAGCACGGTCAGCTGCGTGGTGAAGGCCTTGGTCGAGGCCACGCCGATCTCGGGCCCGGCCACGGTGGGCAGCACCGCGTCGGAAGCGCGCGCGATCGAGCTTCCCGGCACGTTCACCACCGAGAGGATGGTCTGGCCCTGCGCGCGGGCATAGCGCAGCGCCGCCATCGTGTCGGCGGTCTCGCCCGATTGCGAGACGAACAGCGCCGCGCCGCGCGCGGGCAGCGGCGGCTCGCGGTAGCGGAATTCGGAGGCAATCTCGCAGGCCACCGGCAGCCGGGCCAGGCGCTCGAACCAATAGCTCGCCACCAGCCCGGCATAGAAGGCGGTGCCGCAGGCCGAGATGGTGAGCCGGTCGATGCGCGCGAAATCCACCGGCAGCGCGGGCAGGGCGATCGACAGCGTGGTCGGGTTGACCAGCGCGCGCAGCGCATCCCCGATCACCGAGGGCTGCTCGTAGATCTCCTTGAGCATGAAATGCGCATAATTGCCCTTGCCGGCGGTCGCGCCGGAAAGCTGCACCGTCACCGGCTCGCGGCGCACCAGGCCGCCTTGCTCGTCGCGCGCGGTGCAGCCGGCATGGGTGAGTTCCACCCATTCGCCGTCCTCGGGATAGGCCACGCGCTGGGTCAGGCTCGCCATCGCGAGCGCGTCGGAGGCGAGATACATCTCGCCCTCGCCATAGCCCACCGCGAGCGGCGTTCCCCGCCGCGCCCCCACCATCAGGTCGGAATGCCCGGCGAACAGGATGGCGAGCGCAAAGGCGCCGTGCAGCCGCGGCATCGCCCTCGCCATCGCCTGCTGCGGCGACAGCCCCTCGTCGAGATACTGGGTGAGCAGCTGGGCGACCGATTCGGTGTCGGTGTCGGTCGTGAACTTGCGGCCCCGGGCGGTCAGCTCGGCGCGCAGCTCGGCGAAATTCTCGATGATGCCGTTATGCACCACCGCCACCTTGTCGGTGGCGATCGGATGCGCGTTGCTCTCGATCGGCGCGCCGTGCGTGGCCCAGCGCGTATGGCCGATGCCGGTGGTGCCGCGGATCGGGTCGCGCTCCAGCAGGGTTTCGAGATTGCCGAGCTTGCCCTCGGCGCGGCGGCGCTCGATCCGCCCGTCGCGCAGGGTGGCGATGCCGGCCGAATCGTAGCCGCGATATTCCAGCCGGCGCAGCGCGTCGAGCAGGCGGGGCGCGACCTCGCCGCCGCGCGCGCCCACGATGCCGATGATGCCGCACATCGCGCCCGGCCCCGCTACCCCTTGCGCTTGGCCGCGCGCGCCTTGTAGCGACGCCGCAGCGCGCGCGCCGCGCCCTTGCGCTCGGTCTGCTCGCCGCGCGCCACCGCGATCGAATCCGCGCCCACATTGCGCACGATCACCGAGCCCGCGCCCACCACCGCGCCCGCGCCCACCTTCACCGGCGCGACCAGGGCGGTGTTCGAGCCGATGAAGCTGCGCGCGCCGATCCGGGTCAGGTGCTTGGCGAAGCCGTCGTAATTGCAGGTGATGGTGCCGGCGCCGATATTCGCCGCCTCGCCCACGCTGGCATCGCCGATATAGGTCAGATGATTGGCCTTGGCGCCCTTGCCGATGCGCGCCTGCTTGACCTCGACGAAATTGCCGATATGCGCGCCGGCGCCGATGCGGGCACCGGGCCTGAGCCGCGCGAACGGCCCGATCACCGCGCCCGCGCCGACGCGCGCGCCCTCGATATGGCAGAAGGGGCGGATCTCGGCGCCCGCCTCCACCACGACGCCGGGGCCGAAGAAATTGCAGGGCCCGACGACCGTGTCGGGTCCGAGCCGGGTGTCCCAGGAGAGATAGGTGGTGGCGGGATCGACGAGCGTCGCGCCCGCTTCCATCGCGCGTTCGCGCAGGCGCCCCTGCATCGCCGCCTCGGCGCGGGCCAGTTCCGCGCGCGAGTTGATCCCCAGCAGCTCCTCGGCCGCGCCCTCCTCGATCGCGCAGCCGAGGCCCTCGGCGCGGGCGAGCGCGACGATGTCGGTGAGATATTGCTCGCCCTTGGCGTTGTCGCGCCCGACCTGGCGCAGCAGGCGGAACAGATGCGCGGCATCGACCGCCATCACGCCGGAATTGCACAGACCGATCGCGCGCTCGTCGTCGGTCGCGTCTGTCTCCTCGACGATGCGGGCGAGCGCGCCGGGCGGCCCGCCCGTCTCCTCGATCAGCCTTCCATAGCCGGTGGGATCGGCCGGGCGGAAGCCGAGCACCACCACCGAGGGACGGTCGGGCGCGGCGCGGCGGGCGAGCATGCGGGAAAGCGTCGCCACCTCGATCAGCGGCGTGTCGGCATACAACACGAGGATCGTGCCGGCGAATCCGGCGAGCGCGCGGGCGGCCTGGGCGGTCGCATGCCCGGTGCCGAGGGGGATGCGCTGGATCGCGCAGGGGATCGGCGCGACCGCGCGGGCGAGCTCGCCCATGCCGGGGCCGATCACCACCACGGATCGTTCGGGCCGCAGCGTGGCGAGGCTGGCGAGCACGTGCCCGATCAGCGGACGTCCGGCGAGCGCGTGCAGCGCCTTGGGCCGGGACGAGCGCATCCGCTTGCCCTTGCCCGCCGCGAGCACCACCGCGGCCAACCGCTGCTTCGCCATTCCCGCCTCGAACCTCGCGAACCGGCGGCAAATTGCCACAGGGCCGCGCGCAGGCCAATGCACGCTTTGTTGCGGTGAATTGCGCGGCCGTCCCGCGCGCGAAGGCGGCCGGCGCGGCCTATTTCAGCCGGTCGGCGATGGCGGCGATGCCGGCCTTGGCGCAAGCATCGTCGAGATCGCCGCCCGGCGCGCCCGAGGCGCCGATGCCGCCGACCACCTCGTCGCCGAGCTTGATCGGCACGCCCCCGCCGGCGAGCACCAGATTGGGCAGCTTGGCGGCGAGGTTGGTGAGCGCGGGATTGTCCTTGGCGCGCGCGATGGTGGCGGTGGTCTCGGCCTTGAAGGTGACCGCGGTATAGGCCTTGAAGAAGGCGGAATCGAGGGTGTGCGGCCCGGCCCCGTCGCCGCGCAGCACGGCCTGGCGCACGCCGTCGGCGTCGACCAGGACGGCGGTCTCGACATAGCCCTGCTTGACGCAGGCGGCGACCGCCGCCGCCACCGCCTCGTTGGCGAGCGCGGCGGGGATGCGGTGGACGGTGAGCGGCCCGTCGGCCCGGGCCGTTTGCGTGGCGAGAGCGAGCGCGAGGATGGCCGCGAGGGCGTGGGTGCGCGCGCGGATCGCGCGCGGACGAAAAGCGCGCGGGCGGGCGGGGGCGGCGGGTTGCATCGATATTCCTCCCAGCAGACGCGGCGCCAAGGCCGCGCCGCGCCCCGATTGTGCCATGGACGCCGGGCGCGGAGATATGGGCGGGGCAGAGCAGGCGGGCGCTCGGCTTGACACTCCCGCCGCGCGGTTCCTATAAATCGGCCCTTCCCGATGACGGGCGCTTAGCTCAGCGGGAGAGCACTGTCTTCACACGGCAGGGGTCACTGGTTCAATCCCAGTAGCGCCCACCATCCGGGCCCCGCCGTTTGACCGACCAACGGAACAGCGCGAGAGTACGCGGATGGCGAACGAGCCCGACGGCATCGTTCTCGAACATCTGCGCGCGCTTCGCGCCGACGCGGGCGCGACCCGCGACGATGTACGCGACATCAAGCGCCGCATCACTTCATTGGAGGCCGGCATGGCCGGCCTGCACAGCGACTTCGCGGGCCAATCCCTGCGGATTGATCGTATCGAGACACGCCTCGAACGCATCGAGCAGCGCCTCGGCCTGATCGAGGCCTGAGGCGTTACAAACTGCTTGCTGCGGAATTCTCGGTTTCGGTTACAGCGACGCCTACCATCGCTTAGCAGATTGACAGCGTTAAAGTTTCCCATCCTGCTGAAAAATCTATCTTCCGGCAAAAACACTGATTCGGGCGCACGTTGCATGGTCATTGCTTGAAGGGGTCGTTCGACGGCTTTGGGGGCGCACTAAATGGGTCGTGTTCCGTGGAGCCTTTTGACGAGCGTACCTCTTCGACTTTACTCTGGCAGTTGAGAAGCTCGGACACCGCCAAATAGCTACCGCTCAGATTAAGGGCGGCAACCACTTTACCGTTATAATGCACGGTCATTGCCTGCTTATGCATCATCTCGTCTAGTACCATGGCATCAGTAAATGTCAGCATCAGCACCGTGCTCTTCCGCATTGCGATCGCGCGTGCAGTTCCGTGCCACGGGGCAACATTGTCGAACTCAACGTCGAGATCATAGTCTTTGCCAACTTCTAGCGAGGCCCATCGAGAGTCGCCAAGCATGAGATAGCCGTTGGCGTGCTCCCGGTCGAACCCGAC
>JASHSH010000335.1 GCA_030040955.1 Rhodospirillales bacterium | reverse complement strand
GAGGCCTCGGCCAGGAACTGTTCGGCGCGGCGCCGGCGGCGCGAGGGGCGCACGAGCCGGTCGCCGAGTATGTCCTGCTCGGCGATCACGGCGAGGCCGGGCGCCGAAAATCCGTGCTCGAGTCCGAGCGTCGCCAGCGCCGCGACATCGGCGGGAAGGCCCGCCGCCGCATCCCACCCCTCTACCGGCCGCAGCTTCCCCTCGAGCCCGTGCTCGCGCAGCACATGGGCGAGCCGATCCGCCGAGCCCGCGCTCCACGCCGCGATCAGCGCCCGCCGGCCCGCCTCGGTCTCCGCGCCGACATGCTTGGCGACGCCGTCGTAGACATTCCCCCCGGGCAGCGCGCGCAAATCGGCGAAATCGCGACCCGGCCGGCCGCCGGCATCGAGACGCGCGTCGGACTCGCCCGCAGGCGCGAACGGCCAGAACGAAGCCGCGGCGCGCGCGGCGACCAGGCGGTTCCATTCTTCCCGCTCGATGTGAAGGAGCTTGGGCGGCACCGGACGGTAGACCATCCCCGCCTCGGGCTCCTTGCCCAGCATGTCGAGGCGCGCGCGGTGATATTCCTCGATCAGCGCAAGGCGCGCCTCGCGCGCCTCGTCGGCCTGCGGATCGAAGGTCACGGCGGCGTCGGGCAGATAGGCAAAGATGGTGTCGAGCCCCTCGTGAAATAGCGGCAGCCAATGCTCCATGCCGGGAAAGCGCTGTCCGGCCGAGACCGATTCGTAGAGCGGATCGGCGCCGGTCACCGGGCCGAACAGCTCGCGATAGCCGGCGCGGAAGCGTTGGATGGCGGCCTCGTCGAGAATTACCTCGCCGGCCGGGCGCAGAAGGAACCGCGCCACCTCGCCGGTCGAGCGCTGGCTCATCGGATCGAAGGCGCGCATGCGCTCGATCTCGTCGCCGAACAGATCGATGCGCAGCGGCTCGGCCGCGCCCGGCGGGAACAGATCGACGATGCCGCCGCGCAACGCGAATTCGCCCGGCTCCATCACCGTGTCCGCGCGCGCATAGCCGTTGCGCGCCAGGAAGGTTTGCAGCGCGTCGAGATCGAGACGCTCGCCCGCCGCCACCGCGAAGCTCGCCCCCGCCATCAGATCGGTGCGCGGCACGCGCTGGACGGCGGCGGCGACGGTGGCAAGGACGATGCGCGGCCCCGCGCCGGTTCGCGGCGACGCCAGGCGGGCGAGCGTGTCGATGCGCCGCGCGGCGATCTCGACATGCGGCGAGACGCGGTCGTAGGGGACAGTGTCCCAGGCCGGGAATTCGAGCCGCTCGATATCGGGCGCGAAGAAGGCGAGCGCCTCGGACAGCCGGGCCATGCGGGCGTCGTCGCGCGCGATGTGCAGGATGTCGCGCGCCCCTCCCTCGATCAGGCGCGCGAGCACCAGCGCGTCGTACCCTTCGGGCACGCCCGCGACGGTGACGCGGCTCGGGGCCGGGGCAAGCCGCAATGCCGGAAGACTCATCGGCCGCCTCTTACATAGGCCTGGAGCAGGCGCATCACGTCATGGTCGAGCTCGGCGGGCACGCCGCGCTTGCCCGTCGCCCAGGCCGCGAGATCGGGGTCGGAGGCTTCGAGCAGCGTCTCGAACCGGTCGAGCTGGGCGGCCGACATCGCATCGAGATGGGACTCGGCGAAGCCTCCGAACAGACGGTCGTTCTCGGCCGTGCCCATGTGGCGGGCGCGGAACAGCAGGCGCTTGCGGCGGACGTCCATGGCGGGCGGCGTGCTTCCCCTGGCGGGCGCCCTAGGATATAGAGGCTTCGACCCAGCCTGTCAGCCCGGCGACGCCGCCGATGCGCCCCTCGATCCTCTATCCGCTGTTCGTGCCGCTGACCTCGCTAGAAGGCGTCGGCGCCAAGACCGCCGCGCTGATCGCGCGCGTCGCGGGCGAGCAGGTGGTGGACCTGCTCTGGCTGCGTCCGCATGCGCTGATCGACCGCCGCTTCACGCCCAAGGTCGCGGCCGCGCCCGACGGGGCGGTGGCGACGCTGCGCGTGCACGTGGATCGCCATATCCCGCCCGAGAATCCGCGCCGGCCCTATCGCGTGCGCTGCTCGGACGCGACCGGGTTCCTGCATCTCGTGTTCTTCCACGCCAAGGCCGAGTGGCTGCGCAAGCTTTTGCCCGAGGGCCAGGAACGCGTGGTCAGCGGGAAGGTCGATCACTTCAACAACGAGATCCAGATGACACATCCCGACCACGTGGTGCCGGTGGAGCGCGAGGCCGAGCTGCTGACGGTCGAGCCGGTCTATCCGCTCACCACCGGGCTGATGCCGCGGGTGCTCGCCAAGGCGGTGCAAGGGGCGCAGGCGCGTACGCCCGACCTGGCCGAATGGGACGATGCCGCCCTGCTCCGGCGCGAGGGCTGGCAGGGCTGGCGCAAGTCGGTGCTCGCGCTGCATGCGCCGACCCGGATGGTCGAGATCGCCCCCGAGGCGCCGGCCCGCCGCCGGCTCGCCTACGACGAGCTGCTCGCCAACCAGCTCGCGCTCGCCCTGGTGCGCGCCAATCTGCGCCGCC
>JASHSH010000334.1 GCA_030040955.1 Rhodospirillales bacterium | reverse complement strand
CTTCGCTCAGGGCGTCAGCAAATCGGTTAAGGCGGTGACCGATCTCATTCCGGAGGGCTGGGGCCTGTGGGCGGCGCTCGGCGCCGTGGCCGCCGTCGAGTTCGGACCGGTCATCGGCGCGGTCGCCGATCTCGGCAAGGCGCTTATCCCCGTGGTGGCGAAGCTGGTTGCGATGCCGCTGATCGAACTCGGCAAGCAGCTCGCCGATGTCATTCCCATGATCAAGGATTTCCGGGGGGCGATGATCGCGCTCGACCTGGTCATGGACGCGAACCCGATCGGCGTGGTGGTCGCCGCCGTGGCGCTGCTGGGCGTTGCCGCCTACGAGCTGTACGAGAATTGGGACTCGGTGTGGAGCGCGATCACGCGCGTGGTGGACGCCGCGTGGCGGAGGATCAAGCCGATCATCGACGCCGTCTCCAGCGCGATCAAGGCCGTGGCCGGCGCGGTCGACGATTTCTTCAAGGTCCATTCCGATGGCGTGCAAGGCAGCGCCAATCGCTTCGCGGTGAGGAAGTCCGCGGCTCCCTCAGGGATCAATCTCGACGAGCCGAACTTGCCGTCGGCCGCCGGCGGCCCGGCTCGCAACCGGTTCGCGTTCGCGGGCACCGCGCCGGAAACGCCCGAGGGTCATGCCGCGGCGTATAGCCGCCGTTTCGCCTATAGCGCGCCAGCCCCGGTGCCGCCCCTGCCCGACGTATCGGGCGCGACGGCGCCGGTGGCGGCGGCCTCCGCCGCGATCGCGCCCACCATGGCGCTCATTGCGGCGAACGGCGTTCGTCAGGAACCTTCCTCGCCGGCAGGCGCCGAAGCCGCTGCCTCGGGGGTCTCGAGCGCCGGATCGCCAGCGGGCGACACACTCGACGCCGGCCCCGCGCCCAAGCGCTCAGCGCTCCTCGCCGAGCTCGCCAGCCGACCACTCGGCTCCGGCTCCGCCGCCACCGGCGCAGTCTCGGCCACCGCGCCGCAGGGCAAGGTCAGCATCGACGTGAATTTCCGGAACACGCCGCCCGGCACGCGGGTCACGACCCAGAGCCGGGGCGCGGGACTCGAGACCTCCTCGAATGTCGGCTACGCCTTCGGCGGCGTGCCGGCGGTCGACGCGACCTTCTGAGGCCGGCAATGCCGCTTTGCTTTCCCTATGTCGCGTCGCCCAACCGAGGCCTCGGGATGCTCATTGAATCGCTAAACGCTGGAGGAGATCGCAATGGACGGGTTGCGTAGGAGGGTTTCGATCGCCGTGGCGCATCTATTCCAGTTCAAGCCGAAACGCGGGGCCGCGCTCCCGGCGAACGCCGTTCGCCGACCGGGGCGTTTGGCACGGGTCGCGGTGCCGGCGCCTGCGCCGCGCGCCACGCCCACCTTGGGGCCCCAGCTCCCCGCCAAGGAGAAGATCATGGATCCTTCCCGTTTCGCGCATCTCAACCGCCCTGTCGCCTCCGACGAACTGGCCGAGCGGTTCGAGGCGATCGAGCGCCAGGCGACGGAACTCTCGGCGCGAGGTCCGGCGGCGATCACCAGGAGCTGGGACGCGGCGATGGCTCCGTTCGTATCGGTGCAGCCCGCCGGTCACCAAGAGATCTCCCAAACCCCGTTCGAGCGGTCCCGGGAATCCTGGGACCGCGTGATGGAATCGGTGACGACGGGCCGACCGGTCCGGTTGCCTCGGGTCGCCCGTACCGAAGCGCAGAAGCTGCATGCGGATTGGGCGGGCGTGATGGAGTCGGTGACGACGGGCCGACCGGTCCGGTTGCCTCGGGTCGCACGAACTGCGTCAGAGCGAATTCAGGCCGGATGGGCGCGCGCGATGGCGCCCTTCGCCCAGGCGGCGACCGGCGGCGACAAGGTGGCGTGATCGCGCGCCGGCATTATCGGAGGAGATCACGTATGGATAGCGGATTCATCGAGCGGGCACAGGAGATCTTGGCATCGTGCGGAGGCACGCGCGCCGTGGCCGACGATCGGCGCGAAGATTTGTCCCGCGTCGCGCGCAAGATCAACGAGACCAAGGCAAAGAACGCGGCGCTTGAGCAGGCTGCCGACACGAAGCGCGAGGAGCTGCGAAAGCTTCTGGCGGACGAGGCGCTGCCGCCGAAAGTCGGGGCGCCGTCGGCGGCCGAGATCAAGCGGCGGAAGGGCGAGCTGCGAGCTCGCATCGAGCAAGCGGAACTCGAAATCCTGGAAGGCCGCGATCTGGTCGCCGGCCTCGAGCGGGAGCGCACGGTGGCCGAGTCGGCGCTGGGCGAGGCGACCAGGGCGCACGAGAAGGAATATCGGCAGGCGCAAGCCTCGCTCGCCTTCGAGCTGAATCTTCGATTCTGCCGGGCCGTTGCCGACCACGTCGCCCCAATACTGCGCTTGATGGCGGCCAACGCCCTGGGCGGAAACCTCATTGGCATGTCGGCGCGGCTGAAAGGGTTCCGCATCGACCGTCCGATGATGTCGATGGGCGCTGTTGTCGTAGGAAACCGTGTCATCGACGCGCAGGGCGAGACGGCCGAGGAGATCGACAAGTCGTGGCGCAGCGACGCGGAAGCGTCCGCCCTGTACGAGTTGGTGCGTCGGGTGGCCGTGGGGCTGAGTGCGGCCGAGCAGATCAGTGCTATGTGGCCGGTTGGAGGAAGAACGTAGGACCCTCGCGCCACTTCTCCTTGGCGCGAGCTACGCGGCGGTCGGCGAGCGCCGCCGCGGCCGGCGGGGGCTTGGTCTGGAACCGAGCCCCCGTCCGGGAACCAAGACAAGAGCTGTTAGTAAGGCGAAGGTGCACTCATGGGCAGTGATGACAGGCAGCCCTCCATTCTTCAGGACGATCCGCTGCTCAACGAGGATGACGTGGCGGCAGCGCTGGCCGTCTCCCCGCGCACGCTGCAGCAATGGCGGACCAGCGGCTGCGGCCCGAAATTTCTCAGCCTGGGCCGCGGGCGCGGCGTCGTGATCCGCTAT
>JASHSH010000333.1 GCA_030040955.1 Rhodospirillales bacterium | reverse complement strand
CAAGCTCGCACCGGGCGAGATCGACGAGATCCGCTGGAGCCGGCTTTCCTATGTCATGCAAGGCTCGATGAGCGTCCTCAATCCCGTGCGGCGCGTGCGCGAGTCCTTCGTCGACTTCGCCTCCCGTCATATGGGCCTCGACCGCGCCGCCTTCGTCGAGGCGGTGACCGCGCATCTCGCCCGCCTGCATCTCGCGCCCGAAGTGCTCGACGCCTATCCGGTCGAACTTTCCGGCGGCATGCGTCAGCGCGTGACCATCGCGCTCGCCACCGTCTGCGGCCCCGAGTTCATCGTCGCCGACGAGCCGACCACCGCGCTCGACGTGATCGTGCAGAAGGAGGTGCTCGGCCTGTTGGTCCAGGTGCAGCGCGAACTCGGCGCCTCGATCATCCTGGTCACGCACGACATGGGCGTGCACGCCAATGTCGCCGACCGGGTCGGAATCATGTATGCCGGACGCCTGGTCGAGGAAGCGCCGACGGCGCAGCTATTCTCAGCGCCGCGCCATCCCTACACCGCGCATCTCATCGCAAGCCTGCCGCGCATCGGCGACAAGACGCACAAGGAGTCGCTCGGCGGCCATCCGCCGAGCTTGGCCGCGCCGCCCGCCGGCTGCCGCTTCCATCCGCGCTGTCCCCTCGCCCACGACCTGTGCCGGCGCGAGGTGCCGCCCATGGTCGAGATCGACGCCGGGCACCGCGTCGCCTGCTTCGCCGCGACCGGCGCATGAGCGCCGCGCCCGCTTTGCTCGAAGCCGAGCATCTGTCGCGCTCGTTCCGCATGGGCGGCGTGCTGTCGCGCAACCGGATCGAGGCGGTGGCCGATGTGAGCTTCACGCTGGCCGGCGAACGGCCGGAGATACTGTCGATCATCGGCGAATCGGGCAGCGGCAAGACCACGCTCGCGCGCATGATCCTGGGATTGGTTGCGCCCAGCTCCGGCGCGATCCGCTTCCTGGGCGAGGATGTGGGCGCGCGGCGCGGCCGGGCAAGCCGGCTCGCCTTCATGGCGAAGGTCCAGCCGATTTTCCAGAACCCGTTCGAGTCGTTCAATCCGATGCGGCGCGTAGAGCGCTATCTGCGCTCGACCGCGCGGCGATTCAGTGCAGGCGAGGCGGAACAGCCGGTCGATACGCGCATGGACGAGGCGCTGCGCAAGGTCGGGCTTTCGCTCGACGAGGTGCGCGGGCGCTTTCCGCACGAATTGTCGGGCGGGCAGCTCCAGCGCGCGGCGGTCGCGCGCGCGCTGATTCCCGCGCCCCGGCTGATCGTCGCCGACGAGCCGGTCTCGATGGTCGATGCCTCGCTGCGCATGTCGATCGTCAACCTGTTCCGCGCGCTGACCGACGAGCTTGGCGTCTCGATCGTCTACATCACCCACGATCTGGCGACGGCCTATTACATCTCCGACCGAATCGCGATCATGCATCGGGGCCGCTTCGTCGAGACCGGACCGGCGCGGGCCGTGCTGGATTCGCCGCGCGATCCCTATTCGATTCGCCTGAAGCAGGCGGTGCTGTCGCCCGAGGATGCTGCCCGCGCGCGGCTAGGTGCCGCTCCGGCGGGCTAGCCGGGTCGATCGGTCTCCTAAAATCTTATGAATGTCAGTGTATTGCGTAGTACACGCGGACGCATGGACACTATCAGGAATTCTGATACATTCTCGCGCATGGATGGCGGGCCGAAGCAAAAGAAGGACTCGGGCCGGAAGCGCAGCTTTCTGACGCTCGATGCCGGCGACAATGCCGAGGTGCTCAAGGGGCTGGCCTCGCCGATCCGCGTCCGCATCCTCAAACTGCTGCACGCCGAAGGCGCGCTGAACGTCAACCAGATCAGCGCGCGGCTCGACCTGCCGCAATCGACCGTCGCGACCAACGTGCAGCTGCTGGAGCGGGCCGACCTGATCCGCAGCCAGACGGTGAAGGCGCGCAAGGGGCATCAGAAGGTCTGCGCCGCGCAGTACGACGAGATCGTGGTGCGCTTCGACGCCGAGACCGCGCGGGGCAAGGACGAGGATCTGGTCGAGGTGTCGATGCCGCTCGGCCTCTATACCGGGGTCGACGTTTCGCCGCCCTGCGGCCTGTGCTCGACCGACGGGATCATCGGTCTGCTCGACATTCCCGATTTCTTCCACGACCCGAACCGCATGCAGGCGGCCCTGCTCTGGTTCGGGCGCGGGCATGTCGAGTACAAGTTCCCTAACAACGCGAAGCTGCTGAACGCCGCGGTCGAGTGGCTCGAATTCAGCATGGAATTGTCGTCCGAGGTGCCCGGCACCAACGCCGACTGGCCGTCCGACATCACGCTGTGGGTGAACGAGGTGCCGGTGGGCACCTGGACCTCGCCCGGCGATTTCGGCGACAAGCGCGGCGCCTACACGCCGAACTGGTGGAAGCTCGAAGGCTCGCAATACGGGCTGCTGAAGACCTGGCGCGTCGGCGCCGAGGGCTCGTATATCGATGGCGTGCGCATATCCGGGGTAACGCTCGCCGATCTCGATCTGGCCAAGCACCATTCGATCCGCATGCGCGTGGGCATCGACCCCAACGCCAAGCATCCCGGCGGACTCAACGTGTTCGGCAGGGGCTTCGGCAATTACGACCAGGACATCGTGATGCGCATGCACCTCGCGCGCTGATCTGCGCGCGCGTGCAGGCTCAGGCGCGGTCGGGCGCGATCGCCGCGGTCGATTCCGGATCGAACAGGTGCACCGCCGCCGGCGCGAAGCGGAGCGAGACGGAATCGCCCGCGGCCAGGCGGGTCCCGCGGGACAGGCGGGCGGTGATGTCCTCGTCTCGGCCCTGAACCTCCACGATGGCGAGCGTCTCCGCGCCCAGCGGCTCGACGGTGGCGACCTTCCCGGCGAGCGCGCCGTCTTCGGCGCCCGATCCGCCCAGGACCAGATCCTCGGGCCGCACGCCGAGCAGCAACTCCTTGTCGCGCCAAGCGGCGAGCGTATCCGGCTTCCAGCGCGCGAGCGTCGCGCGCCCGCCCGGGAATGTCGCCGTGAAGCCCGTACCGCCGGCGGAGATGCGCGCGCGCAACACATTCATCGGCGGACTGCCGATGAAGCGCGCGACGAAGGCATCCGCCGGCCGGTCGTAGACCTCCATCGGCCGTCCGGTCTGCACCACCCGGCCGCGGTCCATCACGCAGACGCGCGTGCCCAGCGTCATCGCTTCGACCTGATCGTGCGTGACATAGATCATCGTCGCGCCGAGCCTGTGATGCAGGCGGGCGAGTTCGGAGCGCGTGGCCATGCGCAGCGCGGCGTCCAGGTTCGACAGCGGCTCGTCGAACAGAAAGACTTTCGGCTCGCGCACGATGGCGCGACCCAGGGCCACGCGCTGGCGCTGTCCGCCGGAGAGCGCGCCGGGGCGCCGGCGCAGC
>JASHSH010000332.1 GCA_030040955.1 Rhodospirillales bacterium | reverse complement strand
AAAAAGATCGCCCGCTCGCTGGTGGCCGGCGACGGGCCGATTCCGCCGCTGATCGCCGAGACCGGCGGGCAGAACGCGATGATCGTCGACTCCTCCGCCCTGCCCGAGCAGGTCACCGACGATCTGATCGCCTCGGCCTTCCTGAGCGCCGGCCAGCGCTGCTCGGCCGCGCGCATCTTGTTTGTGCAGGACGTGGTGGCCGACCGCACCCTGGAGATGCTGTTCGGCGCGATGGACGAGCTGACCATCGGCGATCCGGGCGAGCTGGCCACCGATGTCGGGCCGGTCATTGACCAGGCGGCCCAGTCCCGCCTCGCCCGTCATGTCGAGGCGCATCGCGGGCGCGTGCTGCATCGGCTGGCCGCGCCGGAGGGTGGATGGTTCTTCGCCCCCGTTGCCATAGGGCTCGACGACGCCGCCGTGCTGCGCGAGGAGGTGTTCGGCCCGGTGCTGCATGTGGTGCGGTGGCAGGCCGGGCATCTCGACCGGGTGGTCGATACGATCAACGCGCTCGGCTACGGGCTCACGCTCGGCGTGCACAGCCGCATCGGCGAGACCATCGAGGCGGTACGCCGCCGCGTCCGGGTGGGAAACATGTATGTCAACCGCTCGATTATCGGCGCGGTGGTCGGCGTGCAGCCGTTCGGCGGCGAGGGCCTGTCGGGGACCGGCCCCAAGGCGGGCGGGCCGAACTATCTGCGCCGCTTCGCCACCGAGCGCGTGGTCGCGGTCAACACGGCATCGTTCGGCAATACTCAGCTGCTGTCGCTGGGCGAGGAGTGAGCGGCGTCACGCCCCGGCCACGCTGAACCCCGCCTCCGTCAGGCTGGCGAACAGCGGCTCGCGGTCGGCGGGATCGCGCAGCTCGACCTCGAACAGGATGGCGACCGCCTTCGGGTTCGCGGTGCCGAACACGCGCTCGTGGCGCACATCGTTGATGTTGCCGCCATGCTTCTCCACGATAGCGGAGATGCGCCCCAACTGGCCGGGCACGTCGGGGGCGAGCACCCGGAAGCGGATCAGCAGGCCGATGCGCACCAGGTGACGTTGCAAGATGGTCATCAGGATGCGCAGGTCGATATTGCCGCCGGACAGAACCAGGCCGACCTTGCGCCCGCGGAACCGGTCGGGATGGGCGAGCAGCGCGGCGAGGCCAGCGGCGCCGGCGCCCTCGCACAGGGTGCGCTCGATTTCGAGCAGCAGCGCCACCGCCTCCTCAATATCCTCCTCGCGCACGACCAGGATGTCGTCGACCAGCCGCTCGATCGCCGGCAGCGTCAGCTTGCCGGGATTGCTCACCGCGATGCCCTCGGCGATGGTGATTCCTTCCGGCTTCGGCCCGTTCCAGCGGCCGGTGGCGGCGGCGACGAAGGGATAGAATTCGTCCTGCACGCCGACGATGCGGATCGCCGGCCGCAGCGCCTTGGCGGCGATGGCGATGCCCGAGATCAGCCCGCCGCCGCCCAGCGGCACCGCGATGGTGTCGATCTCGGGCGCCTGTTCCAGCATCTCGAGGCCGGTCGTGCCCTGGCCAGCGATCACCTCCGCGTCGTCGTAGGGGTGGATGGGCGTAAGGCCGCGTTCGGCGGCGAGCTTGTAGAGAATCTCCCAGCAATCCGCGAGCTTGGCGCCGTGCAGCACCACCTCGCCGCCGAACTCGCGCACGCGGGTGACCTTCACGGTCGGCGTGTTGGCCGGCATGACGAAGGTCGCGGCGATGCCAAGATTCGATGCGTGATAGGCGACGCCCTGCGCGTGATTGCCGGCCGAGGCCGCGATCACGCCGCGCCGGCGCTGCTCCGGATCGAGCGAAAGCAGCTTGTTCGCCGCGCCGCGCTCCTTGAACGAGCTGGTGAACTGCTGGTTCTCGAATTTGAGGAAGACCCGGGCGCCGGTCAGCTTGGACAGCGTTTCGGAATGCTGGCAGGGCGTGCGCACGACCCGGCCTTCGATCCGCTTCGCCGCCGCGCGGATGGCGGCGAGGTCGGGCGGTGCGGCTTCGGCCATCAGACCAGCTGGAAGCCGCCGCGCAGCGGGTCGCGCTCGTTGACGAAGATCGTGTTCAGCCCGTGCATGCGCGCCCAGCCGCCGATCGAGGGGATGATCGCCGCGTGATTGCCGACCTCGGTCGCCGCCTCGACGCGACCCTCGAACAGGGTGCCGATGATGCTTTCGTGCACGAACTCGTCGCCCGGCTTCAGCTTGCCCTTGGCGGCGAGCTGGGCCATCCGTGCGGAGGTGCCGGTGCCGCAGGGCGAGCGGTCGATCGCCTTGTCGCCGTAGAACACCGCGTTGCGCGCATGCGCCCGCTTGTCCTTCGGCCGGTCGGTCCACATCACATGGCTGACGCCACGGATGGCGGAATCGAGCGGATGCACCGGCTCGTAGGCCTTGCGCAGCGCATCTCGCACCGCGGGCGAGACGCGCTGGATGCCGCCAGCGCCCAGCGAGTCGATGCCGGCATAGTTCTTCTGAGGCTCGACGATGGCGTAGTAGTTGCCGCCGTAGGAGATGTCGGCGACCAGCTTGCCGATTCCGGGCACCTCGACCTCGACGCCCTCGGCGGCCAGATAGGAGGCGACGTTGCGGATGCGCACGCTGTCGATGGTCGAGCCGTTGCGCACGAAATCGGCGGCGACCACGCCGGCGGGCGTATCCAGCATCAGCCGCTCGCCGGAGCGTGGTGTCACGAGCCCGTGCTCGAGCGCCATGGTCACCGTGCCGATGGTGCCATGGCCGCACATCGGCAGGCAGCCGGACACTTCGATGAACAGGATGGCGATGTCGCAGTCGGGCCGCGTCGGCGGATAGAGGATCGAGCCCGACATCACGTCATGCCCGCGCGGCTCGAACATCAGCGCGCGGCGAATCCAGTCGAACCGCGCCATGAAATCGAGCCGGCGCTCCGACATGGTCGCGCCCTCCAGGCGCGGACCGCCGCCGAACACCAGGCGGACCGGGTTGCCGCAAGTGTGCCCGTCGATGCAGGCGAAGGTGTGATTGCCAGGAGGTACGCCTTCGAATACCGGCATGTCGCTGCGCCGCCTTGTCATGGATCGTCGCAAAGTGCGCGGAAGGTGGCGCAGTCTAGCCCAGTTCGCGCGTCCGCCAAGGGGTTGTCGAACCCGCGCGCGACGCCGCGGCGCTTGTGCGGGCGGCGGACGGCGAGGCAAGCTCGGCGGGCGCGGCTTGCCCCGGGGGCGGCGGCCGGTCGGTCTGGACGGAGAGGGCGAATGGCGGAGGCTTCCAGCCGCCGCGGTTCCGGCTTGGGTTGGATCGCCGTCCTCGGCGTCCTCGCGGCGATACCCGCCTCGGGTGACGATACCGCCACGCTACGCAATCTGGTCGGCGCTGAGGCGATGGGCGATTTCCGCCTCGACGCGCCGGGCGTCCGCCGGCTGATCCGGCTCCAGGACCTGCCGCCGGCGCCGGCCCGCGCCATCCCCACTTCGAACCCGCCGGAGATCCTTCCCCGTCCGACCGACGCCAAGTTGCGCGTGCCGCCCGGCTTCGGCGTGGACATCCTGGCCAACGGATTCGAAAATCCGCGCCTGGTCCGGGTCGCGCCGAATGGCGACGTGTTCATCGCCGAAAGCGCGCCCGGCCGCCTGAGCGTGCTGCGCCTCGACGAGTCGGGAGGAGCGGTGACGCGGCGCGAGGCCTTCGCCGACCATCTCAATCTTCCGTTCGGTATCGCGTTCTACCCGCCGCGCGACCCGCGCTACGTCTATATCGCGACCAACGACGCGGTGTTGCGCTTCCCGTATCGGCCGGGCGATTTGCGTCCGACCGGGCCGGCCGAGACGGTCGCGCCGCTGCCCCCGCAGGGCGAGCATTGGACCCGCGACGTCGCCTTCGATCCCGACGGACGGCGGATGTATGTCTCGGTCGGATCGGCGACCGACCACGGCGATTCGATGCCCACGCTCGACCCGCCCGAACTCCGCGCCTTCGTGGCCGGCCACGCCGTTGGGGCCGCCTGGGGACCGGAGCTCGAGCGCGCAAACGTGCTCGTCTTCGATCCCGATGGCGGCCGCAAGGAAGTTTTCGCGACCGGGCTGCGCAACTGCGTCAGCCTCAACTTTCAGCCCGGCACCGGCAAGCTCTGGTGCACGACCAACGAGCGCGACCTGCTCGGCGACGATCTGCCGCCCGATTTCGTCACCCGGGTCGCGCGCGGATCGTTCTTCGGCTGGCCCTGGTACTATCCGGGCCCGGGCGAGGATCCGCTGGAGCCCAACGAGCGGCCCGATCTGACCGGGGCCGTCGCCAAGCCGGACGTGCTTCTCCAAGCCCATTCCGCGCCCCTCGGCATGACCTTCTATACCGGCGACCAGTTCCCGGATTCCTATCGCGGCGCCGCATTCGTCGCGTTCCAGGGTTCGTGGAACCGGACGCGGCGCAATGGCAGCAAGCTGGTCACGCTGGCGATGGATCATGGCGTGCCGACCGGGGCCTACGAGGACTTCCTCACCGGATTCACGCTGTCCGACCGCGCGATCTGGGGCCGCCCGGTAGGCGTTGCGACCGCCAAGGACGGGTCTTTGCTGATGACCGACGAGATCGGCGGGCTGCTTTGGCGCATCTCCTACGCGCGGTAGACGGACGGAATCGCGGTTGACAGGCCGCCGGGCCTGGGTTTGGCTTGCCGGAACGGGGGATGCATCCAAGAAACCCGCGAAACGCGGGAAGGAGAGGTTATGGCCGAGGCGGCAAGACCCAGCGCATCCCATCCGGTCCGAAAAGACGTGGTCCGCGCGGCCGTCGCGGCGACCATCGGCAACGGCATCGAATGGTTCGACTATATCAGCTTCGCCTTCTTCACCCCCTACCTCGCCCAAGCCTTCTTCCCCAAATCCGATCCGACCATCTCGCTCATCCTGACCTGGGCGACCTACGCGATCGGCATCGTCGTGCGCCCCGTCGCCGGCGCGATCCTGGGCGTCTATGGCGACCGCATCGGCCGACGACGCGTGCTGTCGGGAATCATCCTGGCGATGGCGCTCGGCATCCTGATCATCGCGGTCACGCCGACCTATGCGCAGATCGGAGTCGCCGCCCCGCTGCTGGTGATCGCGGCGCGCATCCTCCAGGGCGTCTCGGCGACCGGCGAGTATTCGAGCGGCATCTCGTTCCTGGTCGAATACGCGCCGCCCCACCGCAGATACCTGTTCGGCAGCTTCCAGTACATCTCGCAGGCGATGGCGACCGTGCTCGGCACCTTCGCCGCGTTCGCGGTCACCAAATGGCTGAGCGGGCAGGAGGTGGCCGGCTGGGGCTGGCGCATTCCGTTCCTGCTCGGCGTTCTGGTCGGGCCGATCGGCTTCTATATCCGCCGCAGCGTGGGCGAGGCCCCGGAATATGTCGACGCGGAGGAGCGGCATCACGGATTGCGGCACGTGCCGTGGGGCGAGTTCCTGCGCCATAACTGGTGGGGAATTCTTTCGACCATGTCGGTCGTCATCCCGGGGACGGTCGCGGTCTATCTCTGGTTCCTGTACGGGCCGGGCTACGCGATCCGCGAGTTGCACCTGGATGCCGCGTCCGTCAACTTGAACGCGGCCTTCGTGAATATCGGCCTGATGATCCTGGTACCGATCTCCGGCGCGCTCTGCGATCGGTTCGGCGGTTGGCGGATGTACGTTCCCGCGACGATCGCGCTGGGCGTAACCGCGTATCCGCTCTTCCTGTGGATGAACGCGGCGCCGAGCGTCGAACGCTTCCTGGTCGCGCAGCTCGTCGCCATGGTGATCAAGGCTGGCCTCGACGGGGCGTCCGCGACCATTGCCGCGAACGCCTTCCCGACCGGCCTGCGCTCCTCCGGCCTGGGCTTCGCCGTCAATCTCGCGATCGCCCTGTTCGGCGGACTTGCTCCGTTGATCGTGGTTTCGCTGATCGCCAGCACCGGCGACAAGCTGATCCCCGCCTATTACATGATGGGCGCGGTGGTGATCGCGCTGGTGCTGATGGCGATCGTCGGCTTCGGCAGGATGGCGGCGGCATCGGTCGCGCGCCAGGGAGAATTGACATGACCGAGATGTCCCGCGACAAGCTCCAGGCGAGCGAGGCGGAGCTCGTCTCCATCCGCCGCGACATCCACGCCCATCCCGAGACGGCGTACGAAGAGGTGCGCACCTCGGACATCGTCGCCGCCAAGCTCGCCGAGTGGGGCATCGAAGTGCATCGCGGCCTGGGCAAGACCGGCGTGGTCGGCACGCTGCACGGCAAGCGCCCGGGGCAGCGGGCGATCGGGCTGCGCGCCGACATGGACGCGCTGCATATCCACGAACAGAACAGCTTCGCGCACCGCTCGACCAATGAAGGCAAGATGCACGCCTGTGGCCATGACGGGCATACCGCGATGCTGCTCGGCGCGGCCCGCCATCTCTCACACGACCCCGACTTCGCCGGTACGGTGCATTTCATCTTCCAGCCCGCCGAGGAGGGCCAGGCCGGCGCGCGCCGGATGATCGAGGACGGGCTGTTCAAGCTGTTCCCCTGCGACGCGGTCTACGGCATGCACAACATGCCGGGCCGCAAGGCGGGCAGCTTTGCCATCCGGCCGGGTCCGATGATGGCGGCGGCCGACATGTGGGAGGCGGGCTTCAAGGGCTCGGGCGGGCACGGGGCGATGCCGCACATGGGTACCGATCCGACGATTCCGGCCGCCCAGTTCGTCCTGGCGGCGCAGACCATCATCGGTCGCAACGTGACTCCGACCGACACGGCGGTGATCAGCGTCGGGCATATCCATGCCGGCTCGCCCTCGGCGCCGAGCGTGATCCCGTCGCAGGTGGACATCCGCGGCACCGCGCGCAGCTTCCGCCCGGCGGTGCGCGACCTGCTCGAGCGGCGGCTCGGCGAGCTGGCCAAATCGATCGCCGCCGCCCATGGCTGCGAGGTCGCGTTCACATACAACCGGCGCTATCCGCCGCTGGTGAACGCCAAGGAGCAGACGGATGTGGCCATCGCCGCGGCGGCCCGCACCGTGGGCAGCGCGCAGGTCGACGGCAACACCGCGCCGATCACCGGCGCCGAGGACTTCGCCTTCATGCTGGAAGCCAAGCCGGGCGCCTACATCTTCATCGGCAATGGCGGGGACGGCAGCGGCGGCTGCCACAATGTCCACGAGCCGCTGTACGATTTCAACGACGAGATTCTCACCACCGGCTCGGCCTATTGGGTGAATCTTGTCGGCGAGGAGCTCCGTTCGCCCTGAGGGGGCGAGCTCGATCACCCCCACCCCTACCCTCCCCGCGCAAGCGGGGGAGGGAGTTCTTCTTAGGTGCACGTCCCCTCCCCTTTCACGGGGAGGGATAGGGTGGGGTGCTGTCCGATTCGATTGAGGAGAGACGGTCGCTAGCGCAATACCGCCGAGAGCGCGCGGAACAGTCGCGCGAACACGCCGTCGTGGATCAGCCCGGCGATCAGCAAGGTGCCGGCGACGGCGACGATCCCGATCACCGTCCACGTGCCGGAGGCGAAGCGTCCGCGATGCGGTGCTTGGCCGGTCTCGGACATTTCCCTTACTCCTTGGCGCTGTCCGGCGCGGACGGCGGGAACTGGCTGCGCAGATCGCCCTCGAACGGCACCGGTCCCACATGGGTGAGCCGGCTGTTCATGTCGGCCCAGATCTCGCCGCCCGCCTCGATCCAGCGCCGGCAGAAGGTGTAGTCCTCGCTCAGATAGGCGCCGGTGTCCGGATCGATCATGCAGTCGAAGAAGGCATAGGTGTTGGGGCTGTTCAGCTCGCGGTTCGTTCCGCGATGCTGGCTGTTGAAGCGCAGCCCGGGATAGCGCGCGGCCATGCGGTCGAACACCGTGCGCCGAATCATCAGGAAGCCGGTGCCGATCTGCCGGACCTTGGCGAAATCCCCTTCGCTCGCCGCCGGCTCGGTGAAATCGACGACATAGGTGAGCGCGCTCGACTTGAGATCGGCGGCGCCCGCGCGCGCCCGCTCGGCGATGCGTGCCCAATCGAGCATCTTCATCGGATAGACCGCGCCGACCATGTCGCGTCCGGACTCGAGCAGGGCGAACACCCGTTCGGGCGCGAAGCCGATATCCGCGTCGATGAACATCAGATGGGTGGCCGACGGTTCGTCGAGGAACTGGCTGACGACGACATTGCGCGCCCGCGTGATGAGCGAATCGTTGCCGAGCAGCTTGAACGAGAGGCCGATGCGGCGGCGCTGGCAGGCGGCCTGGAGATTGAGCGCCGAGATCGCGTAATGGTGGGTCACGTTCCCGCCGTAGCAGGGCGTGCCGACGACGATATGGACCGGCGCGGACGCGCTGGCGTTGGTTGCCTCGGACATCGGCCTTTCCCGACGAAGCTGCGGATCAGCCGCGCGCGCCGCGGCCGGCTGGAACCCGGAAGGTATCGTACAGTATCTGGTTGAACAAAGCCGCATCGGCGCCGAACGCGACCGAGCAGTTGGCGAGATGCGCGCTGCGCCGCCGGACATCGATCACGGTGCGGCCGACGGTGAGCGCCCCTTGCGTCTCCACCGCGACATGCGCGCGCTTGGTCGTGATGACCTCGGGCGCGATGAGGGAGGCTACGCACAGCGCGTCGTGCACCGGCGCGATATCGGGCCGCTCCATCGGCTGAATCTCGGCATAGCCCTGGATGCGGTGGCGGACGAATCGAGCCGAGGCGATGCCGGCCGGCGTGCCGAGCGCCTCCAGCGCATCGCACTGCGCGAGGCTGACCACCGCCTGGTGGGTGGCATCCAGCGGAACCAGCGTGATCTTGCGGAAGCCGGCGGCGAACACCAT
>JASHSH010000331.1 GCA_030040955.1 Rhodospirillales bacterium | reverse complement strand
TGCTGTGAATGCGCGGACAGCGGAGCGCGCGGGCGTAGGCGATCGCCTGATCGACGGTCTTGCGGAACTCGTCCTCGCGGCCGGGCAGCGCCGCCATACCCCGTTCCCCTTTGTCCCAATCGCCCGGATAAAGATTGAACAGCACCTGTTCGAGCCCGTTGTCGGCAAGCCGCGCCGCCAAGTCCTTGGCGTCATACGCGTAGGGGAACAGATATTCGACCGCGCGGAATCCAGCGCGCGCGGCGGCGGCGAAGCGCTCCTTGAAATCCACCTCGGTGAACAGCATCGACAAATTCGCCGCCAGTTTCGGCATGCTTTCTCTCCCACGCTACCGCGGCGCGGAATCTATCGGCCAAGCCTTATCCGGTCAAAATCCGATCGCGCTACAGGATGAGCTCAAGACACACGAAATCGAGCCAGCGCTCGAATTTCCAGCCGACCTGGCGGAAATAGGCCACCTGCTCGAAACCGAAGCGCCGGTGCAGCCGCAAGCTGGCTTCGTTGGTGGCGTCGATCCCGGCCACCATCGCATGCAGCCGGCGGGACCGCGCATGCTCGATCAAGGGCCCGAGCAGCCGCCTGCCGACGCCCTGGCCACGCCGATCCGGCGCCACATAGACCGAGTTCTCGACCGTGAACTGGTAGGCGGGCCATGGGCGGAAAGGACCGTAGCTGGCGAATCCGCTGACCGTCCCTCCGTCGAGCGCGACCAGAACGGGCAGGTTCTGCGCCCGCTTGGCTTCGAACCAGCGGATTTGCGCTTCCACCGGGCGCGGCTCGTAGTCGTACACCGCGGTGGTGTGCAGCACCGCGTCGTTGTAGATCGCCAGAAGTGCCGCGAGATCGCCCTCCCCCGCCTCGCGCAGGCCCGGCGGGTATTGCGGTGCTTCGTTCACGTCGCGATAACCGGTTCGGGCGGCGCCAGCGCGAATGCCCCGGCCACCAGCTCGTAAGAGCGCAGCCGCGCCGCTTGGTCGTGCGCGATGGTCAGCACCATCGCCTCCTCCGCCCCGTATTCGCGCGCGAGCTTCTCGATCTGGCGGCGCACCGATGCCGGCGAGCCGACCACCATGCGCCTGCCCATCGGCAATCCGCCGGGCGCGATTCCGTGCTCCTCGAGATAGCGCAGCGCCGTCTCCGGCGAGGGCACGGGAATCGAAAATCCGCGCTCCATCGCCAGCAGCTGAACCTGATTGCTGGAGGCCAGGCGGCGGGCGTCCTCGTCGGTCTCGGCACAGACGACGCGGATCGCGACGGCCGCGCGGGGCGCCGTCCCCCAGCGCGAGGGTTGGAACTGCGTCCGGTATTGCTGCGCGATCGCGCTGCCGGCGGAGTTGATGAAATCGGCGAACACGTACGGAAGGCCGAGCTCGGCGGCCCAGATGCCGCTCTGCGTCGAGGAGCCGAGCAGCCAGGGCTCGGGCGCCTCCGGCAAGCCGGGGAGCGCGTGCAGCCGCGCGAACGGGTGATCGTGGGGCAGGCCGTCACCGAGATAGGCGAGCAGCTCGACCAGCTGGTTGGGGAAATCGTCCGGCGCGGGCTGGCGCCGGTCGCGCTGCAAGGCGAAGGCCGTCGTGCCATCGGTTCCCGGCGCGCGCCCGAGCCCCAGATCGATCCGGCCAGGAAACAATCCGGCGAGGACACTGAATGTCTCCGCCACCTTGTAGGGGCTGTAGTGTGGCAGCATCACGCCACCGCTGCCGACCCGCAGACGCTTGGTCGCGGATGCGACCGGGCCGATCACCGCTTCCGGGCTCGGGCAGGCCAGCGCGGGCATGCCATGATGTTCCGCCAGCCAGTACCGGTAATAGCCGAGCCGGTCGGTCAACTCCGCCAGTTCGATGGTATTGCGCAGCGCTCGCGCGCCGGTCGAGCCCTCCGCGATGGGAGACTGGTCGAGCACGCTCAGTCGCAACCTGGAATCCGACATCGACGATCCCTTGCCGACCCGACGGGCGGGCGCTTCCCTCGGCAGCCGCGGGACACCGTGGTAGTCTGACGGCGACGGAGGCGCAATGGGCACAATCGTCGCGGCGATCGCGCACACGCCGTTCTGGGTGTTCCCGGTGATCGCCTTCGTGCTCGGCATGGGCGCGCGCCACCTGCGCGCCCGTACGCTCAGCCCGCGCACGCTGTTCGTCATGCCGCTGATCATCGCCGCGGCCTCGATCGCCAACGCCGCCACCACGGATCTCGACGCGGCGCACGCTTTCGCCGCGTGGATTCCCAGCGCGGCTCTCGGTCTGGTGATCGGCTGGACTCTGGCGCCCCGGCCGCTGGGTATCGACCGCCAGGAAGGCCAGATTTTCATCGCGGGCAGCGCCCAGCCCCTGCTCATTATCGTCGCTCTGGTCATGCTCCGGTATACGTTCGGTTACTTGTACGGACGCTGGCCGGAGCTGCACGGCAATCCCACCTACGCCGCCGAGCTGGTCGCCGGGGGCGCGCTGTTGGCCGGAGTCACCGCCGGCCGGTACGGGCGTTTCGGCTGGTGGTACCGGCGCTCCGCCTGACCTCGCCGCGCCTGCCCGTTGCGAGGGATAATTCGAGCGAACCCCTGGCGCGATTCCTGCCTTTCCACTAACATCGCGCCGGACCCGAGGATGGGGGTGCGTCGTTGCGGGGATATTCCGGCGCCATCGCCGCTTGGGCTCGTCGTCGCCCGGACGGGAAGCCTGACCGGTAATGGCGAGCTACAACTACCGATCCGTCTATGTGGTGCTAGCCGAGGCCGATCCCGACATCAGCGGCGTGATCAGCTCGGCGCTGTTTCCGCGCGGACTGCGCGACATCACGATTTGCCGCGACCGCGATTCGCTGCGCGAGGCGATGAACCTGAAGCCGGTCGATGTGCTGATGTGCGACGCGCAGCTGGCCGGACTCGACTTCGTCGGCACCATCCAGAACATCCGCCAGAACCGGCTGGGCACCAATCCCTTCGTGCACATCATCGCGACCATGAACGTCTCGGCGCACGAGCAGATTCAGCGCGTCATCGGCTCCGGCGTGGACGATCTGATTCGCAAGCCGATGCCCGCGGTCCGCGTGCTCAACCGGTTCGACAGCCTGACCAAGGCGCGGAAGCCCTTCGTGATCGCCGAGACCTATTTCGGCCCCAACCGGCGCAAGGCGCCGCGGCCCGGCGACGAGGAAGGGATGATCGACGTGCCGAACACCTTGCGCGCCAAGGTGGTCGACAATACGCACCGCAACGACGTCGCCAAGTCGGTCCGCGAGGCCTGGGCCGACGTGCTGCGGCGCAAGCAGGTGCGCCGTCCGCGCGCGCTGACCGTGCTCACCGACCGCATCATGGCCTTCTACGACGGCCGCGGGACCGAGGAAGAGCTGCGCCGCGACCTCGGCTATCTGGTCGCCAAGAGCGACGAGCTGATCACCATGTACAAGGACTCGGACGCCCCGCACATCGCCGAGATCGCCTTCAGCATGGGCGGCATCGTGCGCCGAATCATGACTTCGCCGATGCGCCCGAAAAAGACCGACATGCGCCTGATGCCGCACGTCACCGAGGCCACAAGGCTGTCCACCCAATCCCCCCAGGAATCGGCCGACACGGTGCGCGAGGTCGCCGAAATGATCCGCTCCTATCTCAAGATGCCGAAGCTCTCGGCGGTGGCCTGACGCCGCTCGCGCGCGGATGCGCCGTGGGGTTGCCATGCCCGCCCGGGGCGCGCAAAATGCCTGCTCCCCCGCCCTTCATGGAGAGGCAAAATGAAGACCGTAGCCGCGATCGGGTTGCTCCTGCTGCTCGCCGCATGTGGCACTTCCGACAGCCGGCCGGAGCCCGCCGGGTCGTTCTTCGCTCCCGTCTGCATGCCCGATGGGTCGGTGGTCTACAACCAGCTGGCCAACACGGATGGCAAGTACAACACGCCGGTGGCAGACGCGAAGTACTGCCCCTGGTACAAGAAGCCCTGATTGGCTGATCGGTGGGCCCCGCTCGGCCTCGAGCGGGCGCCCGCCGGCGTTCCGAATTCCTACTGATTGGCCGGCGCGGCCGGAATCAGCTTGAACACGCGGTCGATCGCCTCGGACAGCTGCTGCCCCTTGGCGCCGCCGTTGCCGGACAGCCGTTCGCGCACGATGACCCGCAGCGCGTCGATGCCGACTCGTACCACCGCCATTTCGCCCTCGCCGAACGCGGCCCGGCTCTCGATATAGCGGCACAGCGCGTTGGCGAAGTCGGTGACCAGCGGATAGCCGAAGCTTCCGCCCTGCCCCTTCATGTCGTGCGCGAGCCGGAACAGCAGCCGCATCGGCGCCTCGCGTTCATCGGCCGGCGAGGCAAGCGCGCGGTCGTAGGCGTCGCGGATTTGGCCGAGGTCCTGCTGGACCCAGACCAGGAATTCGCTCTGGTAGGAGGCGATGACCGCCTCGGCCCGTTCGATGACGGCGGCGTCGACGCCGCCCGGGCCGTAATCGACCTTCTGCCGCACTCCGTCGGGCGCCCGGATGATCTGCGCAGTCGCCGTCATGGACCTTTCCTCCGCCCATCCGGCGCGCACCCGAGATGGGAGCCGCTGCTGCCGGACATGGCGGATTTTCGCCCACAAGGCCTAACAAATATTTAATGGAATTCGCCGATAGACGAATTCAAAGATGCTAGCTAAATGACTGATTTTATTTTATACAGCGCTAGAGTGTTGCTCAGAGATATGGCTTCAGAAGAGCGAGATCGGCCGGTCCGAGCCGGTCTTTCGCCGTGCGCACCTGGTGCCAATACGGGTACAGCAGCGGGGGCTGGGAGACTTTGTCCAGCGTGGCCCGCTCCTCCCTGGTCAGCCCGATCTCGACACATTTGAGATTGTCGGCAAGCTGCGCGTCCGTCCGCGCACCGATGACCAACGAGGTGACGCCGGGCCGTCCCAGCAGCCAGGCGAGCGCGATGCGGGCCGCCGAGACGCCGCGCCCGTCCGCGATCTTGACCAGCGCGTCGATGATGTCGAACAGCCGGCCCTGGTCGCGGATCGGCGGCTCGCCCCATTCGGTGAACTGGCGCATGCCCTCGGTCGCGCCCTTGCCGCGGCGGATCTTGCCGGACAGAAGTCCGCCGGCGATCGGGCTCCACACCAGGATGCCGAGTCCCTGGTCGAGCGAGATCGGCACCAGCTCGTACTCCGCCTCGCGTGCCTCCAGCGTGTAATGGATCTGCTGGGAAACGAAGCGCTGGTAGCCGCGCCGGTCGGCCGCCGCCAGCGCCTTCATCAGGTGCCATCCGGAATAGTTCGAGGCGCCGATGTACCGCACCTTGCCGGCGCGGACCAGCGTGTCGAGCGCCTCCATCGTCTCCTCGACCGGAGTCTGCCCGTCCCATTGATGTATCTGATAGAGGTCCACATAGTCGGTGCCCAGGCGACGCAAGCTCGCCTCGCATTGCGCGACGATGTGGTGGCGCGAGGCCCCGGTGTCGTTCGGATCGTCGCTCATCGGCATGCGGGCCTTGGTGGCGATCAGAACCTTGTCGCGCCGCCCCTTCACCGCCTGGCCGCAGATTTCCTCCGACAGGCCCCAGGAATAGACATTGGCGGTGTCGATCAAATTGACCCCCGCGTCCAGGCACATGTCGATCTGCCGGCGCGCGCCGGCGGCGTCGGTCGAGCCGGTCATGGCGAACACCCGCCGCCCGCCGAAGGTCATCGTTCCCATGGTGAGGACCGACACCTTGAGCCCAGAATTGCCGAGCAGACGGTATTCCATGTTCCCTCGCCCCTGTTCGAGAAGACGCAACCGGCCGGCGCGACGGGCGGCAAGGTAGGAGGCGCGCGGGCCGCGCGTCAACCGGAGGAACATGATTACGGAGCCGCCATGCCGCTCTCGCGCGGCGGTCTTGTCTGGGGCAAGGTGGCGGGAGCCTAGGAGGACGGTTTGCGCGCGATGGTCCTGCCCAAATCGCCGGGCGCCCTGGTCGAGTCCGAGATCGCGGACCCGCGCCCGGGACCGCGCGAGGTGCTGCTGCGCGTCCAGGCCTGCGCGGTCTGCCGCACCGATCTCCACGTGGTGGACGGCGAGCTGCCCGATCCGAAACTTCCCCTGGTGCCCGGGCACGAGATCGTCGGCCGGGTGATCGCGGCGGGCCGGGAGGTCGAGCGTCTGCGCGAAGGTGACCGGGTCGGCGTACCTTGGCTCGGCTGGACCTGCGGCGAATGCGAATACTGCCGTTCGGGCCGCGAAAATCTGTGCGCGCGCGCCAGGTTCACCGGCTACCAGATCGATGGCGGCTACGCGGAGTTGGCGGTCGCCGACGAACGCTTCTGCTTTCCACTGCCCGCGAGCTATGGCGACGCCGAGGCGGCTCCTTTGCTTTGCGCCGGGCTGATCGGGCATCGCGCGCTGACCTTCGCCGGCGAGGCACGGCGTGTCGGCCTGTACGGGTTCGGCGCGGCCGCGCACATCGTCGCCCAGGTCGCGCGGCATCAAGGACGCGAAGTCTTCGCCTTCACGCGCGCCGGCGACGTCGCGGCCCAAGAGTTCGCGCGCTCGCTTGGCGCGGCCTGGGCGGGTAGTTCGTCGGAGGCTCCCCCCGAGCCGCTCGACGCGGCGCTCATCTTCGCGCCGGTGGGTGCGCTCGTGCCGGCGGCGCTGCGCGCCACCGCGCGAGGCGGAACGGTGGTCTGCGCGGGCATTCACATGTCCGACATACCCGCCTTCCCCTATCGAATCCTGTGGGAGGAGCGCACGATCCGGTCGGTCGCCAACCTCACGCGACGCGACGCCGAGGAGTTCCTCGATCTCGCCGGCAAGTTTCGCATCCACACCGCTGTGCATCCCCGCGCGCTTGCCCAGGCCAACGCAGCCCTTGGCGCGCTACGCGCAGGCGAGGTGCAGGGAGCGGAGGTGCTGGTGCCGTGAGCGGCCGAGCTGCCGCCTAACCGCGCGGCTTGGCGGCGGAGTCTAGTGGCCGGCCATGTGCTTGCCGATGGCGGTCAGGTCGGCGCCGGAGGCCGGCGTCTCGTAGACGATCTTGCCGCCCGACATCACCACGATGCGGTCGGCGAGTTCGAGGATTTCGTCCAGGTCCTCGCTGACCAGGAGCACGGCGGCGCCGCGGTTGCGCGTCTGCATGATCTGGCCGCGGATATCGGCCACGGCCGCGAAATCGAGCCCGAAGCAGGGATTGGCCGCGATCAGCACGTCGACGTCGGAGCCCAGCTCCCGGGCGAGGACCGCGCGCTGGACATTGCCGCCCGAAAGCGTCGCGATCGCCGCGCCGGGACCATTGGTGCGCACACGATAGCGGTCGATCAGCTTCTCGGCGGCGCGGCGCACCGGGGCGCGGTGCAGCCACCAGCCCCAGGAGGCGAAGGGCGGCTGGTCGAAGACGCGCAGCGCCATATTGTCCTCGACGCTCATCTTGCCCACCGCGGCCGACCGCAGCGGCTCCTCGGGCAGTGCCGCCATGTGGTGCCGTCGCATCTCCGTACGGGTGGCGCCGAACACGTCGCCATGCACGACGATCTGTCCGGCGGTGTGGTCGCGCTGGCCGGCGAGCACCTCGACCAGCTGGCGCTGGCCGTTGCCCGACACGCCGGCGATGCCGACGATCTCGCCGCCGCGCACGGTGAGCGTCAGCCCCTTCACCGCCGGCTCGCCGACATCGTTCAGCGCCTCGATCCCGTCGATCTCGAGCCGGATGTCGCCGGACTTGCCCGAGCGCGCGGCCGGCGGAGGGATGGTCTGGCTGCCGATCATCATGCGCGCCATCGCGTCCGCGCCCAGCTTGCGCGGTTCGCCCGACCCTGCGAGCTTGCCGCGGCGCAGCACGGTGACCTCGTCGGTGAACGCCAGCACTTCGCGGAACTTGTGGGTGATCATCAGGATGGTCAGCGCGCCGCTCTGGGCGAGACCGCGCAGCATGCCCAGCACCTCGTCCGCCTCGCCCGGGGTCAGCACCGAGGTGGGCTCGTCGAGGATGAGCAGGCGCCGACGCAGATAGAGTTGCTTGAGAATCTCGCATTTCTGCTTCTCGCCGGCGGCGAGATGCGCGACCGTGGCGTCGAGCGGCACCTTGAACGGCATCGTCTCCAGGAAGCGGCCGAGTTCCGCCGTCTCCTTGCGCCAATCGACCACGGCGGGCAGGTGCGCGCGGGCGAGCACTAGGTTCTCGGCCACCGTCATGTTAGGCACCAGCGTGAAATGCTGGTAGACCATGCCGAGTCCGAGCGCGTGCGCATCGCGTGGATTGACGATCTCGACCTCGGTCCCGTCGATTGCCACCCGGCCGGAATCGGCCTGGTAGAAGCCCATCACGCATTTGACCAGCGTGCTCTTGCCCGCGCCGTTCTCGCCCAATAGTGCGTGGACGCTGCCCTTGCGCACCTTGATTGAGACATCGTCGAGCGCCTGGTTGGTGCCGAAGCGCTTGCTCGCTCCGGTCACCTCCAGCTCGAGGCCGCCCGAAGCCGCCGCGCCGCTCACGCCAGCGCCCCCAGCAGGTCCTGCGATTTGGCGACCGCGCCGAACACGCCTCCCTGCATCGTGACCATCTTCAGCGCCGCGTCGTGATTGCCCTTGTCGGTGGCGCCGCAGCAGTCGGCCAGGACCAGGCATTCGAAGCCGCGATCGTTGGCCTCGCGCATGGTGGTGTGCACGCAGACATCGGTGGTGATGCCGGTGAGCACGATATTGGCGATGCCGCGCAGGCGCAGCATCAGTTCGAGATCGGTGGCGCAGAACGAGCCCTTGCCCGGCTTGTCGATTACGATCTCGTGGGCCGCGGGCGCCAGATCGGGGATGATCTCCCAGCCCGGCTCGCCGCGGACCAGGATGCGCCCGCAGGGACCCGGATCGCCGATGCCGGCCCCGATGCGCCGCGACCGCCAGCGTTTGTTCTCGGGCAAATCCGTGAGATCGGTGCGGTGCCCCTCGCGGGTGTGGAAGACGTGGAATCCGCCCTTGCGGAACGCGGCCAGCACCCGCTGGATCGGCGCGATCGGCGCGCGGGTGAGCGAGATGTCGTAGCCCATCTTGTCGACATAGCCGCCCACTCCGCAGAAGTCGGTCTGCATGTCGATTACGATGAGCGCCGTGTTCGCGGGGCGCAGGTCCCCATTCCACGGCCAGGGATAGGGATCGGCGGCGACGTGCCTCTCGGCCATCGGCTTCGCCTCCTAGCGCGTGATCGACAGCTCGCCGGGCGCGCCGATCAGGGTGCGTTTGGGCGAGCAGGTTAGGATCATGATCAGCAGCGTCAGCACATAGGGCGCGGCGTTGAAAAGGTAGTAGCCCTGGGTGACGCCGACCGACTGGAGCGAGGGTCCGAGCGCGCCCGCGCCGCCGAACAGCAGCGAGGCGTAGAAGCACAGCATCGGGTTCCAGCGGGCGAAGATGACCAGCGCAACCGCGGTGATGCCCTGGCCGGAGGAAAGCCGCTCGTTCCAGCTTCCCGGATAGTAGAGCGACAGGAACGAGCCGCCGATCCCGCCCAGAAATCCGCCGACGCAGGTGGCGATGACCCGGGTGGGAATGATCGCGTAGCCGAGCGCGCGCGCGGCCTCCGCGTTCTCCCCCACGGTGCGGAGAATGAGCCCCCAGCGGGTGTTCTTGAAGGTCCACAGCAGGAACGGCGCCAGCGCGACTCCGACCAGGAACAGCGCGTTGATCTTGAGCGCGGCGCGCACCTGCGGGATGTCGCTCCACCATCCGAAATCGATCGAGGGAAGCTGCGGCGCCGCCGGCTGGATGAACGGCTTGCCGAGATAGAAGGCGAGGCCGATCCCGAACAGCATCAGCGCGATGCCGACCGCGATGTCGTTGACCCGGTCGAGCGAGCAGATCAGCCCGTGCGCCAGCCCCATCAGCACGCCCACCGCACCGGCGGCGATCACGCCGAGCCAGGGCGAGCCGGTGGTATAGGAGACGGCGTAGCCGCTCATCGCGCCCATCACCAACGTGCCCTCGAGACCGAGATTGATGCGCCCGCTGCGCTCGGTGATGCACTCGCCCAGGCTGACGAACAGGAACGGCGTAGAGACGCGCACCGCTCCGCCGAAGACGGCGAGCGGTACGCCCCACCAGCCGATCGCCTCGCTCATCGTCTCATTCCCCGGCGCGCTCGGGGAACAGGCGCAGCCTGCCTTGATAGGTCTCACTCGCCAAAATCACCACGAACAGGATGCCCTGGAGCACCACGGTCGCGGCATCGGGCAGGTCGAGATGGCGCTGGAGCAGCCCGCCGCTCGCGCCGATGCCGCCGAGCAGGATCGCCACCGGCACGATCGCCAGCGGATTGTGCCGGGCGAGAAACGAAACCAAGATGCCGGTATAGCCGTAGCCGGCGATCAGCGAGGCGTTGGCGCGCTCCTGCACCGCCGCCACCTCGACCATTCCGGCCAGCCCGGCCGCCGCGCCGCCCAGGAAGCAGACGGTCAGCACCAGCCGGCCGACCGGCAGTCCGACCATCCGCGCCGCGCGCACATTGCCGCCGGCGACGCGGGCGGAGAAGCCGAAGGCGGTGCGGTTGATCAGCACATAGGCGATGACGCAGGCGATCAGCCCGAACACCAGGCCCCAATGGATCTCGGTGCCCGGGATGTTGCCGATCAGGTTCGCATCGCCGATCGAGGGCGAGGAAGGCTTGTTCAGGCTCTTGGGATCGCGGAACGGTCCCTCGACGACGTGATTCAGGATGGCGATGGCGATATAGACGAGGAGCAGGCTCGAGATCGTCTCGTTCACGCCGCGCCAATGGCGCAGTCCGCCGGCGAGGGCGATCCAAATGCCGCCAGCCACCATCGCCACCAGGGCCATCGTGCACTGGACCAGCAACGGCGACGCGCCGTTCATGCCGACCCCGACCAGGGCGGCGAACAGCCCGCCCATCACCAGCGCGCCCTCGCCCCCGATGATCATCAGACCGAGCTGCGCGGGCAGCGCCGTGCACAGCGCGGTGAGGATCAACGGCGAGGCCCTGGTGACGCTGTTCTGAACCGAGAACCAGGATCCGAACGAGCCCTGGAACATGTAGGCATAGACGTGCAGCGGATTGACGCCCGCGAAGGCGACGAACAAGCCGAACAGCAGCAGCGAGACGATCAGGGCCGCGACCGGCTGCACCAACGCGTTGGCCAGGGCGCGCAGGCCGGGAAGGATGGACGCGGAAGGCAGTCCGACGCGCGGCGTGGCGGTTACGGCCTCCTCGCCCATCATCCCCGACCTCGCCATCTCAACCGGGCAGGTCGCCCAACACGCCCTCGACCAGGAAGTGCATCGATTCGAGCTGCACGTCGCTCTCGTTCGATTGGCTGAGCGAGGCGCCGGCGGCGATCACCTCCTTGCCCTTGTTGTCCTTCAGCGGCCCCTTGAAGATCAAGTAGGTGCCGGCGGAGAGCGCGGCCTTGACCTCGTCGGCCTGCTTCTTCGCGGCGTCGCCGACCTTGGCGCCGTAGGGCGACTGCTTGATCAGCCCTTCCTTGAAGCCGCCGCGGTAGAAGTTCGGGATCATCTCTCCCTTCATCGCCATGGTGACGAATTTCGGATAGAGGTCGGTCCAGTTCCACTCCGCGCCGGTGAGATAGCCGGCCGGCGCCAGCGCGGCCTGGCTGCAATGGTAGCCGCAGGTCATCGCGCCGCGCTTCTCCGCGGTCTGGGTCACCACCTTGGGGCTGTCGACATGCATCGTCACCGTGTCGACGCCCTGGTCGATCATGCTGTTGCAGGCCTCCGCTTCCTTGACCGGCATCGACCAGTCGCCGGTGAAAATCACCTGCGTGGTGGCCTTCGGATTGACCAGCTTCGCGCCGAGCGTGAAGGCGTTGATGTTCTGCAGCACCTGCGGGATCGGCTTGGCGGCGACGAAGCCGAGCTTGCCCGACTTGCTGGTGTGGCCGGCGACGATGCCGTTGATGAACTGCGCCTCGAAGATATAGCCGAAATAGCTGCCGATGTTCTTGGGCAGCTTATCGGTCCACAGACCGGCGGCGTGCTCGAAACGCACATCGGCGTATTTGGGCGCGATCTTCAGGATATGCGGATCGAAATAGCCGAAGGAGGTGGGGAACAGCAGCTTCGCCCCGTCCTGCTGGATCATCGACTCCATCGACTTCTCGACGGCCACGTCCTCGGGGACGTTCTCCTCCTCCAGTACCTTCACGCCGGCCATCTTCTTGACCGCGGCGGCGCCCTGGGCATGCGCCTGGTTGTAGCCGAAATCGTCGTGCGGCCCGACATAGATGAAGCCGACAGTGAAGTCGGCGGCGTAGGCGCGCCGCGCGGTCGGCAGACCGGCCAGTGCCGCGACGGTCGCCCCGGCCGCGGCTCCCTGCAAAAGCCGCCGGCGATTGAGCGTGAAGTCCGAGCCCATCCTCTCCCTCCTGTGACACAGCGATGCTCGCGGTTCCGCCGCGCGGCCCGTCAAGCTTTGGAAGCAGACACCGCAACCGCCGTGCCACTTTAGGTGCGGCGCAATAATCGGCCTGATTTCAATGCCTCCGGCACCGACGCCGACACGGTGCTCGTGCATGTGCGAGAGCCTCTCGCCCAATCCTTGGGCGTGCCTGACGCGATTGTATGCAATCCTGTCGCCCGTGCTTGTCGCCCGTCCGGCGGATCGGGTCGGGCCAGCGCATTCGGTAACAATTCATGCCCCTGTTTCTCGCTTGTAACGCAACGCACCTGTTGCGTTTTATTATGAACCGTGCTAGTGTCCAGTCTGGGTACGGGCTCTGCCATGAGGAGTTTGGGCCATGAAGCTTAGAACCTCGCTCGCGATCGCCATGGTTTCGGCCGGGCTGATCGCCGCTCCGCTGGCTCCCGCCTCGGCGCATGATTTTTGGCGCCATGGCGGCGGAGTCGCTTTCGGCGTCGGCGCCGCCGTGGGCGCGCTCGCGGTCGGTGCCGCTGCGCTGCTGACCGCGCCCTTCGCGGTACTCGCCGCGCCGGCGCCGGCACCCGCCTATGCCCCGGCGCCGGCCTACTACTATCCGCCCGTCTACGCCTATCCGACGGTGGCCTATCCGTATGCCCCGCCGCCCGGCTACGTCTACGTCTACCCGCCCCGCTGAGGTGCCGCCCGCGCGCGGGCGCGGCGGACGTCCCTCGCGCGACGCCGCCGAGCGGTTGGGCGGCCGCATCCTGGAGGTGGCGACCGGGCTGTTCCTGGCGAACGGCTACGGCGCCACCTCCATCGAGATGGTCGCCCGCGCCGCCGGCATCGCCAAGCGCACCTTCTATCATCGCTATCCGGACAAGGCGGCGCTGTTCGGCGCGGTGGTACGCGGCGTGGTCGCCAAGCTGCGCCCGCCGGCGGATGCGAGCCTCGCCGCCGATGGTCCACTGGAGCCGACGCTGATCGGCGTCGCGCGCGCCATTCTTCGCGCCTCCCTATCGCCGGAGGCATTGAGCCTGTTCCGCGTGATCGTCGCCGAGTCAGGACGTTTCCCCGAGCTGGCGGCTACGGTTGCGGCGCAGGGTGCGAGCCAGGAAGGGATCGCGCGCATCGCCGCCCTTCTGGTGCGCGACGATGCAAGAACCGACGCGAACACGCTGTCCGCGGGCTTCGCCGCCGCGCAGTTCCTGTTCATGGTGATGTCGGTGCCGCAGCGCCGCGCCCTCGGCCTGGGCCCCGCGATGAGCGAAGAAGAGCTCGAAGCCTGGGCCCGCGACACGGTCGCGCTGTTCCTGCGCGGCTGGCGCGGTGCAGCTCCGGCCGCCTAGCCGCGCGGGGTGAACGGCTCCATCAGGCCGAGATAGGGCTTGGCCAGCGGCCGCGCGTAGCCGCCCGCCTTGCTGGTCCGGAGCCCGAGCCCGACCAGCGCCTCGATCAGCTTCACGCCCGCCACCACGCCGTCGATCACCGGCACGCCGAGCTCCGCGGCGAGGCTCGCGGCCAGCGCCGTCATTCCAGCGCAGCCCAGCACGATCGCCTCGGCGCCATCACCGTCGATCGCGCGATGGCACTGTTCGAGCAGCCGTCCGCGCGCCTCGGGCGTCGGATGCTCTAGCGCCAGAACCGCCACGTCGGCCGCGCGTACGCGACATCGGTCGGCGACTCCGTAGCGTCTCGTCAGCGTCTCCAAAGGCGGGATCGAGCGCGCGAGCGTGGTCACGATGGCGAACCGTCCGGCGACCAAGGAGGCCAAGTGCACGGCCGACTCGCAGATGCCGACCACCGGGATCGCGGCGAGGGCGCGGGCGGCATCGAGACCGGTATCGTCGAAGCAGGCGATCACCGCGCCCTCGCAGCCGCGCGCCTCGCCGGCGGCGATCTCGGCGAGCAGTCCCGGCACCGCGAACGCCTCGTCGTAATAGCCTTCGATGCTCGCCGGACCCATCGCCGGATTGAGCGCCTCGATCTCGGTGCCAGCGGCGCAGGCCGAGCGCGCGGCGGCGGCGATCGTCGCCGTCATCGCCGCGCTGGTGTTGGGATTGACGACCAGCAGCCGCAAGTCACACGCCCCTGCCGGCGTCGGACCCCCGCGCCGCGCGGCGCCGCTGGATAACGAAGGCCGTGCCCAGACAAACGATGATCACCGTCAGCGAGATTCCGGTGGTCACCGTTCCCAGCGCGTAGAGCACCGGCGTCGTGACCGAAGTGGTCATCGCCATGATCTCGAGCGGCAGCGTGTTGAAGGTGCCGCCCGTCATCAGCGTGCGCGGGAATTCGTCGTAGGACAGCGTGAAGCCGAACAGCGCCACGCCGAACACCGAGGGCGCGATGATCGGCAGCACCACGTGACGCAGATTCTGCCAGGCGGTGGCGCCCAGGTCGCGGCCGGCCTCTTCGTAGGACGGGTTAAAACGGTTGAATACCGCGAACATGATCAGCAGGCCGAAGGGCAGCGTCCAGGTCAGTTGCGCGCCCAGCGCCGAGCCGTACCAGGTCGGATGCAGCCCGATCAGCTGGAACATCAGTCCGATGCCGAGGCTGACCAGGATCGATGGAATGATCAGGCTCGCCATCGACAAATAAAACAGCGGCGTCTCGCCCCGAAAGCCCTTCCGGTAGGCCAGGCCCGCGGCGATCGAGATCGTCACCGTCAGCACCATCACCATCAGGCCGAGAATCAGCGAGCGGCGGATCGAGCCCTCGAAGTCGCCAACCGCCTGCCGCTCGAACAAGTTGGCGAACCAGTGCGTCGAGGTGCCGTTCATGGGAAAGGTCAGGCCGCCGTCGGGACCCTGGAACGACAGCACGGTGATGGTGATGGTCGGACCGTAGAGGAACAGGACGTACAGCGCGAAGCCGGTCGCGAGCAGATAGAAGGAAAACGGGCGGCGTTCGTCGCGGAAGGCCACCTCACAGCTCCTTGCGAATGTCGACCAGCCGGACGATCGCCGAGACGATCAGCAGCATGATGACGAGCAGCACCACCGCGTTCGCGGCGGCCGCCGGGTATTGCAGCTCCGACATCTCGTTGCGCATCATCAGCCCCACCGACGCGCTCTGTCCGCCGCTCATCACATTGACGGTGGCGAAGTCGCCCATCACCACGGTGAAGATGAAGATCGAGCCGATGGCGATACCGGTCTTCGACAGGGGGATGACCACGTTGGTGAGAATCTGCCAGCCGCTGGCATTGGCGTCGCGCGCCGCCTCGATCAGCGATTTGTCGATCCGCGCCATGGTGTTCGAGATGGGGACGATCATGAAGAAGGTGTTGAGGTGCACGAAGGCCACCACCACCGAGAAAGGCGAGTAAAGCAGGAATTCGAGCGGATGGCCGGTCACGCCGGCGTGCAGCAGCAACGCGTTGACCAGTCCGTTGCGCCCCAGCAGCGGAATCCAGGAGATCATGCGGATGATGTTCGAGGTCCAGAACGGGATCGTGGTCAGCAGGAAGCAGGCGATCCGAATGGTGTTGGTGCGGATGTGGAACACCAGGAAGTAGGCGATCCAGAAGCCGATGAACAAGGTGATCGCCCAGACGACGATCACGTAGCCGAAGGTGTTGAGGTAGGTCTGCCACGTCACCTTCGAGAACAGCACGTCCCGGTAATTATCGAGGATGAAGGCCGGGATGATCTGGACCGAGTTGTAGTCGAAGAAGCTGACGATCACGATGGTGACGATCGGGAAGATCAGGAACAGCGCGAGCACCAGGGTAAGCGGCCCCGCCTGGAAATAGGGGACGAGCTTGCGACGCCACGGCCTGGCCGCGACCGCTTCCGCCGACAATCCCGCCCCCTATCCGCGCCCCGTCAGCCGATCACGCGGCGATGAACTCGTTCCACTTCTGGACCATGTAGCGGTCCTCGTCCATGGTCGAGTTCCAGCACACGACGTGGCCCATGCGCTCGTAGAACGAGCCGCCGTCGCGCACCGCTCCGGCCTTCTCCATCACCTTGCCTTGCGGGCTCAGGATGTCGCCCTGCGCGGGCTTGCCTTCCATCCAGAACCCCCATTCGTCGGCGCTCATGTTCTGCTTGGCGGTGTCGAGCATCGCCGAGTAGTAGCCCTGGCGGTTGAGGAATCCGCCGACCCAGCCCGACAGGTACCAGTTGAGATACTCGTAGGCGGCGTCGAGCTGGAGGCCGTTGAGGTGCGCGGCGAGCCCGAGTCCGCTGCCCCAAGCGCGATAGCCCTCCTCGAGCGGCTGATAGATGCACGGGATGCCCTTGGAGCGCACCGCGGCAACCGCCGGCGACCACATCGACTGGATCACCACCTCGCCCGACGCCATCAGGTTGACCGACTCGGTGAAATCCTTCCAGAAGGCGCGGAATTGCCCGGCCTTCTTGAACTCGGTCAGCTTGCCCAGCGTCTTGTCGATCTCCTCCTTGGTCATGTTGCCCTTGTCGCCGTATTTGATCTCGCCCAGCGACTCGCAGACCATCGCGGCGTCCATGATGCCGATGCCGGGGATGTTGAGAATCGCCGCCTTGCCCTTGAAGGCGGGATCGACCAGGTCCTTCCAGTTCTTGATCGGCCGGCCGACCAGGTCGGGGCGGATGCCCAGCGTGTCGGCGTTGTAGATGGTGGGAACCAGGGTCGCCCATTCGGTCGGAGCCTTGGCGAATTTCTTCGAGTCCTTGCCCTCGACGAACTCCACCGTGTGCGGCGCCGTGCCTTGCGCGATCTTGGACTCGGGCGTGAGCTTGCCCGTGATGAAGATCGGCACGATCTTGTCGAACAGCTTGATCTTCTTGACCTCGATCGGCTGCATCACGCCGGTCGGATACACTTTCTTGGTGCTGAAATACTCGATGTCGGCGATGTCGTAGGAATCGGGCTGGGTCGCGGCCCTCTGCATCACCGCGTCGGTGTCGAGCACCCCCAGCTGGAGCGTGAAGCCGAGATCCTCCTTCACCTTGGTGGCGATCTCGTTAAGGTCCGAGGTTCCGGTGCCGAACTGGCGCAGTGTCACGTCCTTGATGTTCTGCGCCCAGATGGTCGGAAACCCGGAAATCGCGCCCGACCCGATCGCGGCGCCGGCGATCGCGGCGCCCCCCTTGAGCAGTCCGCGCCGGCTTACCGAGCCCGCGCGTCTCGCATACGCCTTGCCCTTGCCGGGCAGTCCGTGATCGATTTTCATCGCAGTCTCCCTCCTGTGCGATTGGCCGTGGCGGGCACCCGTCACGGCGCGCTGAGTTGGTGGACGTCTCCCTCGGACCAGGCGATGCGCGCGCGCTCGCCGATCTTGAACGGCTTGGCGAAATAGGCGTCGTCGGGCAGCAGCGAGATCGCCTCGCGCGCGCCGTCGATCGACAGCGTGATCTGCACGCGCGAGCCCTGATATTCGATGCCGGTGATGCTGCCGAGCAGGCTGGCGGCGGGCGTCGCCTCGTCGGGCGCGACCAGGTGGCAACGGTCGGTGCGCACCGCGATTTCGCCGCGGTCGAGACCATTGCTGCCGGGCGCCGGCAGCACGTTCTGTCCGCCGATGAAGCGCGCGACGAAGGCGGTGCGCGGCTTGTCGAACAGATCGCGCGGACTGGCCGCCTGCTGGATGCGCCCGCCGTCCATCACCACGGCGAGGTCGGCCAAGGCCAGCGCCTCCTCCTGCGAATGGGTGACGTGGATGAAGCTGATCGCGAGCTCGGTTTGCAGCCGCTTGAGCTCGTCGCGCATCTTCCCGCGCAGGAACGGATCGAGCGCCGAGAGAGGCTCGTCGAGCAGGAGCACCGAAGGGTTGGTGATCAGCGCCCTCGCCAGCGCGACGCGCTGCTGCTGACCGCCCGAGAGCTGCGAGGGCAGCCGCTCGGCGTATTTCGTCATGTGCGTCAGTTCGAGATACCGGCGCGCCTTCTCCTGCCGCTCGGCCTTGCCCACGCCCCGCATCTTGAGGCTGAACGCGACGTTATCCACCGCGTTCAGGTGCGGGAACAGCGCGTAGCTCTGGAACATCATCGCCGTGCCGCGCTTGGCCGGCGGCAGCAGGCTCACATTGTGACCGCCGATCAGGATGTCGCCTTCGGTCGGCGTTTCATGCCCGGCCAGCATGCGCAAGAGCGTCGTCTTGCCACAGCCGCTCGGACCCAACAGGCAGCAATAGGTGGCCTTTGGAATGCGCAGATCGATCTGGTCGACGGCGACGGTGGCGCCGAAGCGTTTCGTCACCCCCACCAGCTCGACATCGAACACCTGGCTCATGCCGTGCGCGGGCCCTCCCGTGTGTTGCGACGCAACAGCCGTGCCAGTCGGCAAGCCCTGTGCGAAGCGCCAAATTCAGGCCACTAGTGCCGCGGGCGGGCGGGCAATTGCCCAGCTTTTGGGCAGCATTTCGTCGGGCGGGCCAAATTTAGGGCCGGTCACCGCGCTAGGCCTTGGCCGCGATGATCGCCACCGGGCCGCCACCGTCCGGTCCCTGATGCTCGGCGCCCCCCGACACATAGAGATCGGTGAAGCCGAAGATGCCGGCGAGCACGCCGCCCACCAGGGCGCGCGCGTGCCGGGTGGCGTTGATGTCGCTGTCGTCGAGCATGACGTGGCGGGCGCCGCGGATGCGACCGTTGCGCGACGGATCGGCCTTGGCGAGCACGGCGCGGATACGTGCGCGGCCGCGCCGGCTCACCTGTCCCCGTTCGGCCGGGACGCCCAGGCGGCGCAGCACCCCGTGCACGGCTGGCGCATCGATTGCGTCCGCCATCACGCCGTGCGCGATCACCGAGTCGCCGCTCCAAGCGGCGCTGTTGCCGAGCACGATGATCTCGCAGCGGGCAAGCTCGATGCCGGCGGAGGCGCTGGCGCAGCCGGACCACAGGTTCCAGTCGGCGCAGATCGACGCATCGCCCACCTTGCGGCGCGCGACCTCGCCCAGCGCCATCGCCGCCCCCAGCGCCGCCGCGCCGCGCGAATATCCCATCGAGGTATAAGTCTCCTCGGTCACCACCTCGGCCCCGCGCGCATGCGCCTCCGACAGGCGCTCGCCGGTCAGCAGCGGACATTTGATCTGCACGAAATGCACGTCGCCCGGGCCGGCGATATCGGCATCGGCGATGGCACGCCGCACCGCGCGCGCGGTCTCCTCGGCCATCGCGGCGCGGCCGATCTCCTCGGGCAGGAATGCGCGCGTAAATCCTGTGCCCACGGCAAGCGCTTTGCCCCGGGGCTTCTTGCGCCCGGCCCGCGCGGCCAGGACCAGGAAGTGGGGGGAGATCGCTCCCTCGGTGCCGCCCGACATCACCAGCGGCACGCGCTTCGCCACGGTCGCGGCATCGGTGCCGAGATGGCGCGCGAGGCAGGATTTGAGCGCGTCGGCGGCGTAGCCGCGCGTGAAATCGTTGACGCAACCATTGCCCTCGGTCTTGCCGAAGATGGCGACGATCTCCGCGGCCTTGGCTCGCCCATCCGCGATCAGTGCGTCGATGCCGGATATATCTCCCGGATGTGCCATCGGCACCCGGAAGGTTAGGCATTCCCGATTTCCGGCCATCTCGTCCTCCCGCAGCCAGTCTTCGGTGCGGATGGACGCAATCGACATGCCAGTGGACCCTTCAGCGGCCTTCGCGCCACCAGGCGAGCACGAGTCCCCCGAGGCCGAGGAACAGCAGAAGCGGGCCAGGGATCAAGGGTGAGTCGCGCACCGATGTGATCTCCTCGGCATGGTTGGCGCGGAAGCCGAACCAGCGGCCGCCGCCCGCGGCGGCGGAGCCGGGTTCGACGCGGCGCAGGTCCGGCAGGCCGTCCTCGATCCAGGCAATTCCGCCGCCGGTGGCCGCCACCGCGGGCGCCACTTTGTCCTGGGTGGCGCGCAGCTCGGACATCTCCGACGGCGCCAGCGCGCCCGATGCCGCCAGCGTTACATGCTCGCCGTCGGAAACGCGCCACAGCCCGTCCTCACCGGCCGCCATGCGACCCACAGCTCTGCCGTCGCCCTGATCGGCGAGATCGAGCGCTTGCGTGGTCCCGTCCGGCCTGGTGATGGTCACGCCACGAGGCCCCTCCTTCAGGCTGCGCCGCTCGACCTGGAGCGAGGCGCCGCGGATCTCCGCCGACAGCCGCTCCTCCTCGAGTTCCGGCTCCTTCATCAGCCAGTGCGCCAGGCGGCGCAGCAACTCGGCCTGCGGCCCGCCGCCTTCGTACCCGCGCGACCACAGCCAGGCGGTGTCGGTCATCAGCTCGGCCACGCGCCCGTCGCCGACCCGGTCGAGCACGAGCAGCGGCGCGCCATCGGGCCCGGTCATCAGCACCGTGCCGCGTCCCGACAGGCTGCTGCCGACCACCCGCATCCAGCGTCCCCAGCGCGGCGGATCGCTGTCCGCCCCGGGCAGACCGGAAGTAACCGGATGGCGATGGCCGGCCTGCGTGAGCAGCGGCAGGAACGGCCCCTCGGCATCGTGGCCCGTGGGCTGGGCGGGCAGGATGCGCTCGAGATCGGTGAGGTAGGGCGAATCCACGCCGCCGAATTCCGGTCCGGCCGCCACCAGCAACGCACCGCCGCCTTCGACGTAGCGGGCGATGTTCTGATAGTAGGCATCGGGCAGTACGGCGCGCCGACGGTAGCGGTCGAGGATAATGAGATCGAAGCCGTGCAGTTTCTCCTCGAACAGCTCGCGCACCGGGAACGCGATCAGCGCCAGCTCCCGCAACGGCGTCGCGTCCTCCTTCTCGGGCGGCCGCAGGATGGTGAAATGGACGAGGTCTACCGATGGATCGGCCTTGAGCAGGTTGCGCCACACACGCTCGCCGGCGTGCGGCTCACCGGAGATGAGCAGCACCTTCAGCCGGTCGCGCACGCCGCTCACCGAGATCGCGGCGCGATTGTTCGCGAGAGTCAGCTCGCCCGGCACGGCCTCGGCCTCCAGCTCGACTACGTTGGCGCCGGCATGTGCAAGCGACAGGTCGAGATCGGTGGAGCGATTGAGCGGAACGAGTAGCGTCTTCTTGTCTCCGCCATCGCGAGACACGGTCACCCGCGCGTCGCCGTCATGGCCCAGATCCTCGATCCGGAAGGTGAGCTTGACCGAGCCGCCGACGATGCCGAAGGCGGGCGCCTGTTCGATCACGACCCGCCGCTCGCGCTCGTCGCGATGCCCGGCGATCAGCACGTGCAGCGGCGCGCCGATATCGGGTTTCGCCGGCACGTCATGGATTTGGCCGTCGGTGATCATCACCACGCCGGCGAGGCGGTTGCGCGGGACATCGGCGAGCGCGCGATCGAGCGCGCCGAATAGCAATGTACCCGCGTCGCGGCCCGGCGGTGGGCGATAGTGCTCGACGCGCACGTCGAGATCGGCAAGCCGGCCCAGGCGGTCGAGTAGCCCGGCGAGCGCGGTCGCGCTTTGCGCCGGCCGGTCGCCGACCGACATGCTCACGCTGTCGTCGACCAGGACGAGAGCGAGGTCGCGAAGCGCCACCCCCTCCTCGCGGGCGAGCCTCGGATTGGCGAGCGCGACCAGCAGCACCGCGAGCGGCAGAAGCCGCCACCAGGCGCCCGCTCGCCCAAGCGCCGAGGCCACCACCAGCGCCAGGCCCGCCGCGGCCAGCGCGGCGAGGGTCCAGGCCGGTATCCAGGGCGAGAAGACGAGATGCGCCGGGCTCATCGCCGCAGGCGTTCGAGGATGATCGGCAAATGCACCTGGTCGGACTTGTAGCTGCCGGTCAGCGCGTACATGACAAGGTTGATTCCGAACCTGTACGCCATCTCGCGTTGGGCCTCGCCGCCGGGCACCGCCGGATACATCGGCTCGCCGTCGGGACCGATCGCCCACGCGCCGGCGTAATCGTCGCCGCCGATGACAACCGGCGAGACATTGTCGTTGGCGGGGTCGCCGCCCTCCTGCACGAACAGCGGCGCGCCGGTGAACCGGCCCGGACTCTCGCGCAGCAGATAGAACGAGCGTGTCAGCACGTGATCCGATGTCACCTGCGCGAGCGGAGGGATGTCGAGCCCCTCCGCCAGGCCGCGCAGCGTGTCGGTGCCGCCCTGGCCGGCGTCCCGCGTGTCGAACATGATCATGCCGCCGTGGCGCATATAGTCGTTGACCGCCTCGCGCGCGGCCGCCGACAGCGCGCCCTGCGTCGACGTGACCGGCCAATAGAGCAGCGGGAAGACCATCAGCGGGTCGGTGGCGATATCCACCCCAACAGGGTCGCCGAAACTCGCCGTGGTGCGGTTCGCGAGCTCGCGGGTCAGCCCGATCAGCCCGGCGCGGCTCACCTCGTCGACGCGCGCATCTCCCGTGATCACATAGGCAAGCCGCGTCCGCAGCGCCGCCTCCATCGCCATCCTGTCGTTGTCGGCGCGCACCGAGTCGGGATGCAGAAGCATCGCGGCGAGCAGGACGGAAGCCGCGGCGACGCGGCCGCGGCCGATCCCGCGCAGTACCAGCACCGCCGTCGCATCGGCGAGCAGCAGCAATAGCGCGGCGAGAAGTATGTCCGGCTGCAGATCGCGCTCGCCGCGTTCGCCATCGAGATCGCGCACGGGTACGCCCGGGGGCGCGACCAGCGGCACCGGCGGCGGCAGGGCCGGCGCGAGATTGACCGCGACCCGCGCGGTCTCGTCGCCATAATAGCCGGGGGGATGCCGCGG
>JASHSH010000330.1 GCA_030040955.1 Rhodospirillales bacterium | reverse complement strand
CTGATGAACCAGCCGGCCGCGGGCGCCGTGGCTCCCGCCCCGGCCAAGCCGGCGCAGCCGGCTCCGCCTGCCGCTCCCGCCGAGCCGGCAGCGCCGATCAGCAAGTAAGTCGATGACACAACCCAGCGATGCTACCGCCCCCCTTGGGCGGCATCGCCTCCTATTGTATAAGGGAGTCCCATGACCCGGTTCATATTCATCACCGGCGGCGTGGTCTCATCCCTCGGCAAGGGTTTGGCGTCGGCGGCGCTCGGAGCGCTGCTGCAGGCGCGCGGCTTCAAGGTGCGCCTGCGCAAGCTCGACCCGTATCTCAACGTCGATCCGGGCACGATGAGCCCGTACCAGCACGGCGAGGTCTATGTAACCGACGACGGCGCCGAGACCGATCTCGATCTCGGCCATTACGAGCGCTTCACCGGCGTGGCCTCGCGCCGTTCCGACAACATCACCACCGGACGCATCTACTCCAACGTGATCGCGCGCGAACGCCACGGCGATTATCTGGGCGCGACGGTGCAGGTGATCCCGCACGTCACCGACGCCATCAAGGAGTTCATTCGCTCCGACCTGACCGACGAGGATTTCGTCCTTTGCGAGATCGGCGGGACGGTCGGCGACATCGAGAGCCTGCCGTTCCTCGAAGCCATCCGCCAGCTCGGCAACGAGCTGGGCAGGGGCCAAAGCCTATTCATCCACCTGACGCTGCTGCCGTTCATTCCATCGGCCGGCGAGCTGAAGACCAAGCCCACCCAGCATTCGGTGAAGGAACTGCTGTCGGTCGGCATCCAGCCGGACATTCTGCTCTGCCGTTCGGACCGGCCGATCCCGCTCGGCGAGCGGCGCAAGATCGCGCTGTTCTGCAACGTGCGCGAGGCGGCGGTCATCCCCGCGCTCGACGTCGACACCATCTACCAGGTGCCGCTGAGCTACCACGAGCAGGGGCTCGACGAGCAGGTGTGTCACCATTTCGGAATCGATCCGGGACAGCCGGATTTCGGCCGCTGGCGGCGCATCGTCGAGCGCATCCATCACCCCGAGGGCGACGTGAAGGTCGCCGTGGTCGGCAAGTACACGAGCCTGCCGGATTCCTACAAGTCGCTGGCCGAGGCGCTGCAGCATGGCGGCATCGCCAACCATGTGCGGGTGAATCTCGACTGGCTGGACGCGCAGATTTTCGAGACCGAAGGGGCGGTGCGCCGGCTCGAAGGCGTGCACGCGATCCTGGTCCCCGGCGGCTTCGGCGAGCGCGGCGCTTCCGGCAAGATCGCCGCGGCGCAGTTCGCGCGCGAGCGCAACGTGCCCTATTTCGGCATCTGCTTCGGCATGCAGATGGCGGTGATCGAGGCCGCGCGCAACCTGGCCGGCATCGGGCGCGCCAACTCGACCGAGTTCGGACCGAGCGACGAGCCGGTGGTCGGGCTGCTCACCGAGTGGATGCGCGGCAACCAATGGGAACGGCGCAACGCGACCGACGATCTCGGCGGCACCATGCGGCTCGGCGCCTACGAGGCGCGGCTGCTGCCCGGCTCGCGCGTCGCGCAAATCTATGCCGCCGAGACGATCAGCGAACGCCACCGCCACCGCTACGAGGTCAACATCTCCTATCGCGACCGGCTGGAGGAGGTGGGAGTCGTATTCTCCGGCATGTCGCCCGACGGCGTGCTTCCCGAAATCATCGAGCGCGAGGACCATCCCTGGTTCATCGGGGTGCAGTTCCATCCCGAGCTGAAATCGCGGCCGTTCGAGCCGCACCCGCTGTTCACCTCGTTCATCGAGGCGGCGGTTCGGCAGTCCCGCCTGGTATGAGCGCGCGATGACGAAGGCGCGCCACGTTTCGGTTGGACAGGTCACCCTGGGCAACGACCTGCCCGCGGTGCTGATCGCCGGTCCCTGCCAGATGGAAAGCCGCGACCACGCCATGCGCATGGCCGGCGCGCTGAAGGACCTGTGCGCGAAGGCCGGAGTCGGGCTGATCTACAAGACCTCGTTCGACAAGGCGAACCGCACCAGCGTCAAGGGCAAGCGCGGCATCGGTCTCGAGGATTCGCTGCCCGTGTTCGCCGAGATACGCGAGCGGCTGGGAATTGCCATGCTCACCGACGTGCACGCACCCGAGCAGTGTGCGCCGGTCGCCGAGGTGGTCGACGTGCTTCAGATTCCGGCATTCCTTTGCCGCCAGACCGACCTGCTGCTTGCCGCCGGCAGCACCGGCAACGCGATCAACGTGAAAAAGGGCCAGTTCCTCGCTCCTTGGGACATGGAGAATGTGGTCGGCAAGATCGCCAGCACCGGCAACGAGCGCATCCTGCTCACCGAGCGGGGGGCGAGCTTCGGCTACAACACCCTCGTGGTCGACATGCGCAGCCTGCCGATCATGGCGCGCACGGGCTATCCGGTGGTGTTCGACGCGACTCACTCGGTGCAGCAGCCGGGCGGACAGGGAGCCAGCTCGGGCGGCGAACGCGAGTTCGCGCCGATCCTGGCGCGCGCCGCGGTCGCGGTCGGCGTGGCCGCGATCTTCGCCGAGACGCACCAGGACCCGGACAACGCGCCCTCCGACGGGCCCAGCATGGTGCCGCTCGCCCGCATGCCCGAATTCATCGCCAGCCTGGCCGCGTTCGACCGGCTGGCGAAAAGTGGCGCCGATAGTTGAGGCGGAGACGGTAAGAAACCAGGGAGAGAGGGAATGAGCGCCATCGTCGATATTCGCGCGCGCGAGATACTCGATTCGCGCGGCAATCCGACCATCGAGGTCGATGTCGAGCTGGATTCCGGCGCGCGCGGACGCGCGGCCATTCCCTCCGGCGCCTCGACCGGCAAGCACGAGGCGGTCGAGCTGCGCGACGGCGACAAGGCCCGCTATGGCGGCAAGGGCGTGCTGAAGGCGGTGGCGGCGGTAACTGGCGAGATTTTCGATACCCTCTCCGGCATCGAGGCGGAAAATCAGCTTCTGGTCGATCGCATGCTGATCGATCTCGACGGCACGCCGAACAAGGCACGCCTCGGCGTCAACGCGATCCTCGGCGTCTCCCTCGCGGTCGCCAGGGCGGCGGCAAGCGACATCGGCCAGCCGCTCTGGCGTTATGTCGGCGGCAGCTACGCGCAGATCCTCCCGTTGCCGATGATGAACGTGGTCAATGGCGGCGTGCATGCCGACAACCCGATCGACATCCAGGAATTCATGATCGTGCCGGTCGGCGCGCCCTCGGTGACCGAGGCCGTGCGCATGGGCTCGGAGGTCTTTCAGTCGCTGAAGAAGGCGCTGAAGGAGGCCGGGCTGAATACCAATGTCGGCGACGAGGGCGGCTTCGCGCCCGATCTGAAGAGCGCGGCGCACGCGCTCGACTTCCTGGTCAAGGCGATCGAGAAGGCGGGCTACAAGCCGGGCCAGGATGTGGCGCTGGCGCTGGACGCCGCGGCTTCCGAATTCTTCAAGGAAGGCAAATACGTGCTGTCCGGCGAGCGTAAGACCTTCGACGCCAAGGGAATGGCGCGCTATCTCGAACGGCTGGTGGCCGGCTTCCCGATCATCTCGGTCGAGGACGGCATGGCCGAGGACGATCTCGAGGGCTGGAAAATTCTCACCGACGCGATCGGCGACAAGGTGCAGGTGGTCGGCGACGATGTCTTCGTCACCAATCCCGGCCGCCTGGCGATGGGGATCGAGCGCGGCATCGCCAACGCGATCCTGATCAAGGTCAACCAGATCGGCACGCTGACCGAGACGCTGGAGACGGTCGAGATGGCGCATCGCGTGGGCTACCG
>JASHSH010000329.1 GCA_030040955.1 Rhodospirillales bacterium | reverse complement strand
CGGAGGGGAAGACCGTGCGCGGCATCGCCGATCACGGTTTCATCGACTCGATCTATTTCCGCGACCCGAACGGCTATGTGATCGAGCTGACGGCCAAGCGGCCGGGTCGCGAGGCCGACACCGATCCGGCGCGCAGCGGCGCGCGCGAGATACTGGCCGAGTGGCAGGGCCAGTTCCACGCGCCGGCGCGGACGAAGAAGTCGCCCGAAAAGGTGGCGTAGGGCGAGGCGGTCCTCGCGGCCGAGCTATTTCTCGGGATCCTCGTACGGAATTCCGTCCTCGACCATCCGCCAGATGGCGCGGCCCGAATGGGTCGCGCCTTCCTCCACCAGATGACCGGCCAGCCCGCCGGCGCGCGACACCACGGCCATCGCGCGCATCGCCTCGACGGGGATGCCGACGCCGAGCAGCAACGCGCCGACCGCGCCGGTGGCGTTGACGGTGAGATGGCGCCCGGCCTGACGGTCGAGCTCGGCGCCCAGTTTGCGAAGCAGCGCGATCTCGGCTTGCGCGACCCCGGCTTCGGCGGCCACTTCGAACAGCCGCGGCGGACGCGGATCGTCGGGCTTGTGCAGCGGATGGCCGAATCCCGGCATCGCCTTCTTCTCGGCGCGGTGCCGTGCGACGGTGTCGCGGCAATAGGCGTCGGCTTGCACCCCGGGCGCCAGGCCCTCCTTGAGCAGCCGGGCGCATCCCTCCATGGTGCCGACAAACACGCTGCCGACGGTGAGCAGTCCGGCGGCGAGCGCCGCCTGCGCCTCGCCGGGCACGCTGTCGGCGACCAGCCGCGCGACGATCGCGCTCGGGGTGAGCCCATGCTCCATCAGCGTGACCAGGCAGGCATCGAGCACGCGGGCCTGGGCCGCGCTGGGGAACTCGCCAACGGTGAGGAAGTAGAGAGTTTCGGTGAAGCCGCGCCGGCCGATCAGCTCGCGCACCAGATCGTGGCCCCGCACCGTGATCGAGGTCTCGTCGGATGTCGCGATGCGGGTCTTGGGCGTGTCGGCCATGGTGTTGCGTCAGTGCGGGTGGCTGACCAGCTTGGTCTTGTATTCGCTGCGCGGCAGCGACCCGTAGGGCACCAGCGTCACCCGCACGGTGGCGACCAGCCTGGCGCGGATCGCCGCCTCGATCGCTTCGGCGAGCCCGGACCGCGCTTCGCCCCCCGCGCCGAGCTCGACGTTCACCGGCAGCGGCGGCTCCTGGCGGACACCGGGAGCGTTCGGCTTGATCAGCAGCGCGCCGCTCACCTCGGGCCGGAAGCCGGCGACCACGTCGCGCACCGCGGTGGGGAACAGGTTGACGCCGCGCAGGATCAGCATGTCGTCGGTGCGGCCGATGCAGCGCGCGCGGAGTGTGGTTCGGCCGCAAGCGCAGGGCTCGGTCCACACGATCACATGGTCGCGGCTGCGGAAACGCAGGACCGGCGCGGCCTCGCGCGCGAGCGCGGTGTAGACCAGCTCGCCGGAGGCGCCATCGGTAATCGCGATCGGCGCGCCGGAACCGGGATCGATCAGCTCGACATGCACGTAGTCCCCGCCCGAGAAATGCATGCCCTTCTGCGCGTCGCATTCGCCCCAAAGCGAGATCGAGACGTCGCCGATGCCCATCGCCTCGCACACCTTGGCGCCGAAAGTCGCCTCGAGGCCCGAGCGGAATCCGTCCTCGCCGCCGCCCGGCTCGCCAGCGACCGAGATGCGCTTGAGCCCGATGCCGCGTGGATCGATCTGCCGCTCGCGCAGCCACTCGCCGAGATACTGGGCGTAGGAAGGGGTGCAGACCAGGATGTCGGCCTTCAGCTTCTGCAATGCCTTGGCCAGCCGCTCGGTGTTGCCGGTGCCCACCGGCGCATGGCAGGCGCCAAGCAAATTGAAGGTGTCGAGCGCCGCGCCGGCCACGAACGGGCCCGCATTGTAGGTCGTCACCATGCGCTGGCCGCGGCGCACGCCGGTCGCGGTGTAGGAGCGCGCGGAAATCTCGACCCAGGCGGAAAGATCGGCCGCGGTCAGCGGCATGTAGCAGGGATCGCCGGTGGTGCCGCTGGTCGAATAGATGCGCACGATCTTGTCCCAGGGCGCGGCCTGGTGATGGCCGAGCGGCGGCGCGTCGGCCTGGCTTTTGCGGATTTCGTCCTTTTCGGTGAAGGGCAGGCGGGCAATATCGTCGAGCTCGCCCACCGAGTCGGGCGAGGCGAAGCCGGCCGCGCCCAGCTTGTCGCGGTGAAAGGCGGAATTGGCGAACAGATAGGCGAGCTGGCGGCGATAGGCCTCGCGGTCACGCTTTGCCTGCGCGCCGGGACTGCGCGTCTCGACCTCGGGGCGGAAGATGAATCCGTCGCCCAGCCTCGCCGTCATGCGATTCCTCCCGTCCCGGGCCAGAGTGCCGAAGGGGTGGAATCGCGTCAACCGAGCCTCAGGCGCGACCGGGCTGGGACTCCCGCGCGAGTTCGTACAACGCGACCGCCGCGGCGTTGCTGACGTTCAGGCTCTCGACGGCCCCGGTCTGCGGCAGACGCACCAGCAGGTCGCAGCGTTCGCGGGTGAGCCGGCGCAGCCCTTCGCCCTCGGCGCCGAGCACCAGCGCGATCTTCCCCGAAAGCTTGGCCTCGGCCAGCGTGACGCGAGCGCCCGCATCCAGCCCGGCGATCCAGAAGCCCCAATGCTTCAGCTCGTCGAGCGCGCGCGCGAGGTTCACCGCCCGCACCAGGGGCACGCGTTCGAGCGCGCCCGAGGCCGCCTTGGCGAGTGCGCCGCTCTCGCCGGGCGCGTTGCGCACGGTGACCACGACGCCGAGCGAGCCGAAGGCCGCCGCCGAGCGCAGGATGGCGCCAAGATTGTGCGGATCGGTCACCTCGTCGAGGAGCACCAGGGTTGCCGTCGCGCGTCCTTCCGCCAGCGCGGCGAGTTCCTCAAGCGCGAGCGCGGCAAGCGGCTCCGCGCGCAAGGCGATTCCTTGATGAACCGCGCCGGCGGGCAGCATGGAGGCGAGCTTGTCGCGCTCGACCGTCTCGCCAGCGACGCCTCGGCGGGCAAGAAGCGGGGCAAGGCGGTCCGCATGCGCCCGCCTGGCCTCGGCCGTCGTCACCAGCCGGTGGATGTGCCGGGCATCGTTGTCGAGCGCCGCGAGCACGGGGTGGATGCCCCACAGCCAGTGCCCGCCGGGCGCCGCTCCCTTCGACCTGCCGCCTCGTTCGCGCATGGGAATTACCTACCTTGGTTCGGGCGGGCGGCGAAAGTTGGATTATCCAAGTCGGCG
>JASHSH010000328.1 GCA_030040955.1 Rhodospirillales bacterium | reverse complement strand
GCCTGCGCCACCGCCATGCCATAGCCGGGCACCACGATCACCTTGCTCGCGTTCTTGAGCAGGAAGGCGGCGTCCTCGGGGCTGCCCGCCTTCACCGCCCGGTCCTGCGCGCCCGGGCCGGCGGCCGCCGCCGCCTGCTCACCGCCGAATCCGCCCAGGATCACGTTGAAGATCGAGCGGTTCATGCCCTTGCACATAATGTAGCTGAGGATCGCGCCCGACGAGCCGACCAGCGCGCCGGTGACGATCAGGAGCGAATTCTGCAGCGTGAAGCCGATGCCGCAGGCGGCCCATCCCGAATAGCTGTTCAGCATCGAGATCACCACCGGCATGTCCGCCCCGCCGATCGGCAGGATGAGCAGGAAGCCGAGCAGGAGCGAAACCCCGGTGATCGCAATGAAGGCGGCGGGCGCCGAGCCGATCACGAACCAGACGATCAGCAGCACGAGAGCGATGCCCAACGCGGCGTTGAACGGATGCTGGAGCGGAAACACCAGCGGCTTGCCGCTCACCAGCCCCTGCAGTTTGGCGAAGGCGACGATCGAGCCGGTGAAGGTGATCGCGCCGATGGCGAGGCCCAGGCTCATCTCGACCAGGGAGCCCGCGAATATGTTGCCGGGCGTGCCGATGTGATAGGCCTCGGGCCGGGTGAAGGCGGCGCCGGCGACCAGCACCGCCGCCAGTCCGACTAGGCTGTGGAAGGCGGCGACCAGCTGCGGCAGCGCGGTCATGTGGATGCGCCGGGCGACGAAGGCGCCGATCGCGCCGCCGATCACCACGCCGGCGGCGATCATGCCGAAGCTCACCACCCCCGGAGCGGTCAGCGTGGTCAGCACCGCGATCACCATGCCGGCGATGCCCCAGGCGTTGCCGCCGCGGGCGGATTCCGGGGAGGACAGACCGCGCAGCGCCAGGATGAAGCAGACCGAGGCGATCAGATAGGCGAGCGCGGTCAGGTTTTCGGTCACGGCCCCGCCCTCCTCACTTCTGCTTCTTCTTGAACATCGACAGCATGCGCTGGGTGACGATGAAGCCGCCGAAGATGTTGATCGAGGCGAGGGCGACGGCGACGAAGCCGAGAATCTTGGACAGCGACATGTCGGCCGGTCCGGCGGCGAGCAGCGCGCCGACGATGATCACCGACGAGATCGCGTTGGTCACGCTCATCAGCGGCGAATGCAACGCCGGGGTCACCCGCCAGACCACGTGGTAGCCGACGAACACGGCGAGCACGAAGACGGCGAGCAGTCCCATGAAGTCGCCATGGGCGGGCGCCTGCTGCGAAAGCTGCGCGACCTGGGCCGCGTAGGCCTGCGCGGCCTCGGCCAGGCCCTGCGCCTGGTGCGCCAGCCGGTTCGCGCCATCCGAAATCGCCTGCTGATCCATCGCCCCTCTCCTCGCCCTCAGCCCGCCAGCGCCGGATGGATGACCTTGCCGTCGCGCGTGAGCAAGGTTCCCTTGATGACCTCGTCGTCCCAGTTGATCTTCAGCCCCTTGGATTCCTTGTCATAGGAGAGGCTGACGAAGTTGAGCAGATTCTTGGCGTAGAGCTGGCTCGCGTCGCCGGCCAGGCGGCTGGGGACATTGTCGTAGCCGACCAGGGTCACGCCGTGCTTCACCACCACCTTGCCGCGTTCGGACAGCGGGCAGTTGCCGCCGGCCTCGACCGCGAGGTCGACGATCACCGAGCCCGGACGCATGTCCTTCACCATTTCCTCGGTGATCAGCACCGGGGCGGGCTTGCCCGGGATCAGCGCGGTGGTGATGGCGATGTCGGTCTTCTTCAGCGTCTCGTGGATCTTGTCCGCCTGCTTCTTCTGATAGTCGGCACCCATCTCCTTGGCGTAGCCGCCGGCGGTTTCCGCCTCCTTCGCCGCGGCGGCGTCGACCTCGACGAATTTGGCGCCGAGGGATTCGACCTGCTCCTTCACCGCGGCGCGCACGTCGAAGGCGAAGATGGCGCCGCCCAGGCGCTTGGCGGTGGCGATCGCCTGCAATCCGGCGACGCCGGCGCCCAGGATGAGCACGCGTGCCGGCGGCACGGTGCCGGCCGCCGTCATCATCATCGGGACCACGCGCCCGTAATGCGCGGCGGCGTCGAGCACGGCCTTGTAGCCGGCGAGATTGCTCTGCGAGGACAGGATGTCCATGTTCTGGGCGCGGCTGATGCGCGGCACCAGCTCCATCGCGGCGGCCAGAATGCCGGCCTTGGCGTAGGCGGCGACCTGGTCGCGATGTTGCAGCGCCGCCAGATGTCCGATCAGAATCGCACCGGGTTTGAGCGGCGCCAGCTCGTCGGTTCCCTCCTCGGCCGTCACCGGGCGCGCGACCTTGAGCACGATGTCGGCGTCGCGGAGCAGCGAATCGAGCCCGTTCGCGATCGACGCGCCGGCTGCGGCGAAGGCGGAATCCGGCAGCGACGCGCCCTCGCCGGCTCCCGCCTCGACCGCGACCTCGAATCCCATGCCGACATATTTCTTCACGGTGTCGGGCGTGGCGGCCACGCGCGCCTCGCCCGGGCGGCGTTCCTTCGGTACGGCGATTTTCATCTGGCCCTCTCCCGGCGCAGGCGTTCCGGCGCGCAAGAAAAATGCCGCGCGCGGCGGCGTTTGCCAAGCCCCGGCGAGATGCCCATATTGCTCCCCATCGAGGCACCAGCGGAGGGCGGAGCGATGAAAATCCTGTATGTGGCGCATGCCAGCGCGACGGGCGGGCGGGACGGGCATGCCGAGAGCTCGGACGGAAACCTGTCCGTCACATTGGCCCGGCCGAAGGAGATGGGCGGCAACGGTCAGGGCACCAATCCGGAGCAGCTTTTCGCGGCCGGATACTCGGCCTGCTTCCTGAGCGCGATGCACTTCATCGCCGGACAGAAGAAGATCGCGCTGTCCAAGGACACCACCGTATCGCTCGATGTCGGCATCGGGCCGATCGATCACGGCTTCGGTCTCGACATCGATCTGCACGTGAAGGTTCCGGGCATGGACCATGCGCAGGCCGTGGCGCTGGTCGAGGCCGCGCACCAGGTCTGCCCCTACTCGAACGCGACCCGGAACAATGTCGAGGTGCGTCTGAAGGTCGAGTGAACCCGCGGGACGGCGGGCGCGGAGGGTTCGATGCGACGATTTGCCGGCGCCCTCCTGCTCGCGCTGCTGGCCGCGAGTCCCGTCCGCGCCGACAGTTCGCGGCTGGAAGGGTTCTGGGGCGGGCTGAAGGGCGCCGACATCCTGTTCTCGGCCGCCGAGACCGAAGCCGGCTGGGAGGGCCGTATCGCGATCCGTTCGGCCGGCTTCTTGCGCGTGCTCGGCGGCTTCGACACCGAGGTCGAGGCGCACGGGCCGGTCGGCGACCGCGGCGCCATCCCCGAGGACTACAGTCAGCACGTGATCTCGCGCAGCAGCGACCGGATCGTCGAGGTGCGCTACGCCGGCGAGCCGATCCTCGGCAGCCGCGTGCGCGACCTCGTGTTGTTCGCCGATCCGTCGCGTTCCAAGCGCGACGGCGAGAACTTGCCCGAACCTCCGGAAAGCATGCGCATGGGAGCGATCGATCCGCTCTCGGCCATTCTCGCCTTGGGGCGTCACGCGATCGCCGGCGAGACCAGGTTCACCCTGCCCGTCTATGACGGGCGGCGGCGCTTCGACGTCGAGGTCGCCGTGCTCGGGCCGGGACGGATCGAAATCGGCGGGCAGGAACGCAATTCGCTCCGGCTGCGCGCCACCGTCCATCCGCTGGCTGGCTTCCGGCCGTTTCATCTGCGCTGGTGGACCGACGCCAAGTTCGACATCGCGCTCGACCCGCGCAGCGGCATGCCGCTGCGGGTCGCCTCCGACAGTTTCCTGGTCGCGGTGGTGGTGACTGCGAAGGCGCTGTGTCCGCCGGCAAACGGCTGCGAGCTGCCCGCGGCCAAGTAGCGCCTGCGCCGCCAGGGGAGGAGTCTCCGCATGCGCGAATCGGATGGCCGGAGGCCGTATGTCGAGGCGATTCGCAAGCTGACCGGGGAAGTGCTCGCGGACACCGACGATGTCCCGTCGCCCCTGCTCGACTTCGGCTCTCGCATTCTGTATCTGGCCGCGCGTTTGCGCCGGCTCGAACTCAACAGGGCATTGTACGATCGGTTCGACGGAATCGTGCAAACCGGACCGTTCGCCGGCATGAAGCTGGCGGACGACAAGGCATGGTCGGACGGCGGGCTGGCGCCGCGACTGCTGGGCACCTACGAGCAGGACCTGCATCCCGCGATTGAGCGGGCAATCGACGAACGCCACGATTCGGTCGTCAACCTCGGCTGCGCCGAGGGCTACTATGCGGTCGGAATGGCGCGCCGCGTACCGTCGGCTCAAGTCCACGCGCGCGACACGCTTCCCAAGGCACTCGAAGTGTGTCGGAAGGCAGCGGAGCTGAACGGCGTGGCCGGTCGTATCCACTTGGGCGGCGAGTTGACGGCGGTCGGACTGACGCGGCTGCTCGAACGGTCGGGTCGCACCCTCGTGATCTGCGATATCGAGGGCGCGGAACGCGAGGTCCTCGATCCCGCGCTCGCGCCGGCCCTATCCGACGCCGATCTGATCGTCGAATGCCACGATGCGACGACGGTCGAAATAACCGATTTGCTGCGGCAGCGCTTCGCCGCGACCCATGACGTCGAGGAGGTGCTGGAGGGAAACCGCGACGCCAACGCGACCGGCGCTCTCGGGGAGCGCAGCATGCTGGAGCGCCTCGTCGCCACATGCGAATTTCGCGGCGCTCGCCAGAACTGGCTGGTCATGCAGGCGCGGACGGGCAAGCGCGGCCGGAGATCGATCCTGCGGAGATGACGGCGGAGCGTCTGGCGGGCCAGGCGATGGCCACGCGGTAGATGATTGACAAAGTCAATCATTTGGTTGACTTTATCATGCAATGAAAACACCCCGGCAATCCGCCGCCGACCGGACCCGCATCGCGGCGCTGCGCCGCTTCGGCCGCTTCTACACCCGCACCATCGGCGCGCTCGACGAGGGCCTGCTGCGCAGCCCCTACTCGCTCGTCGAGGCGCGCTTCCTCTACGAGCTGGCCCACGCGGAGCGGCCGACGCTGACCGAGCTCTGCCGGCTGCTCGGCGTCGACCAGGGCTATGGCAGCCGCATCGTCGGCGGTTTCGTGCGGCGCAAGCTGGTCCGGCGCGCGCGTTCGCGCGAGGACGCGCGGCGCAGCCATCTTTCCCTCACTCCGGCGGGGCGGCGCGAATTCGCCCGGCTCGACCGGGCCGCGCAGCGGCAGGCGGCGAAGTTTCTGCGCGGTCTCGGGCCGCGCGAACGCGACCGCCTGATCGCGGCGATGCAGCAGGTCGAGTCCCTTCTCGCCGGACCCGGGCCCAGGGACGCGCGGTACGCGATTCGCGCGCCGTCGCCCGGCGATCTGGGCTGGATCGTCCATCGCCACGGCGCGCTCTACGCCCAGGAATATGGCTGGGATTCGGGTTTCGAGGCGCTGGTGGCGCGTATCGTCGCCGATTTCGCCAACGCCAACGATCCGGCGCGCGAGCGCTGCTGGGTGGCGGAACGCGACGGCGCGATCGTCGGCTCGGTGTTCCTGGTCGCCGAGTCGGCCGAGGTCGGTAAGTTGCGGCTGCTCTATGTCGAGCCCGCCGCGCGTGGATTGGGGATCGGCGCGCGGCTGGTCGCCGCGTGCATCGAGGCCGCGCGCGCCGCCGGCTACCGAACCCTCATCCTATGGACCAATTCGCTTTTGGTTTCGGCGCGGCGCATCTACCAGGCGGCCGGCTTCCGCCTGGTGCGCGAGGAGCCGCACCATTCGTTCGGCCACGACCTGGTCGGCCAGTATTGGAGCCTCGATCTCCGAAATTGAGGCCGCGCCTCAGTTCTTCGCGCCGGCCGGTTCCGTACTCGCGCTCGCGCTGGTCTCGTAGGGCGGCAGCCAGTAATGCGGCGCGATATCGTCGCGGTCGATGCGCACGAACGAGTTGGCCTGGACCTTGACCCAGGGTCCGACCTTGCCATCCGGCCAGCGCACGCGCACCAGCGCGCGCTCGGCCGCGCCGATGCCGAAATGCACCCAGCCGGCCTCGCCGCTCGCATGCCCGCCGCCCACGGTGAGCTCGCGCCGCAGGTTGAGCGATTCGGCGCGCACCTCGATCCAGCCGCCGATCGCGTCGCGGTTGGCGCCGGGCTCGTTCGGCTTGACCTCGATCCAGTTGCCCATCGGCACCGGCTTCTCCTCGGTGCCGAAGCCGACATTGCGGTAGATGCGGACATTGGCCTCGCGATTGACGATCACCAGGCTCAGCATGCCGCTCAGATTGAGATCCACCAGCGCGGCGCCGCGCGCGGAATCGAAGTTGACGATGCCGGCTTCGACCCCGCCCTCCTTGAAGGTGCCGTCGGGCTGTCCGATGAGCAGATTGCTCGGGTCCTTGTTGGCGAAGTCGCCCATCGCGCTGACATTGCCCTTGGAGATGAACAGCGAGACATAGCCGCTGTTGTTCACGTCGGCGAATTCGGGGTGCCAGCCGGTCGAGGGCCGCGGATCGCCCCCCGTATAGGGATGCGCGGCCGCGGTGTGCCGCACTACGGCCTGCTCCTCGTAGCTGGGCGCGCCCTCGGCCGCGTCCTTCGACAGCACCTGCAACTTCTGCTCGGCCATCGAGGTGATCGCGTATACCGGATAGCCCTTGCCCTGAAGATCGTAGCTGGCGATGCCCATGCCCCAGATTTCCAGCCGGTGCCAGCCCTCGGCCGAATTGTAGAAATGGGGCGCGACGCCGGGGTCGAGCTTGACCAGCTGATCGGCGCCGCCGCGATAGTATTGGCGGTCATTGGCGATGCGCAGGCTGGCCGTGCCGCTGCGGTTCCAGTCAGAAAACAGCATCGACAGCGCGCAGTAACCGGGCGTGAGCGGAACGCGCGGCCCGAAATGGCGGCCGATGGGGCGGATCAGGAAGTTCGGCTCGCAGGTGCCGAAGGGCGAGCCGGGCGCGTCGCGGTCGACATAGTTCCCGATCGCGAAGGTCGGCCACTGCTGGCCGGCCTCCCAGGTCGCGCTGAAGGCGGTGGTCCAATTGTTGCCGCCATCGAACCCCCACGCCTCGTTGGCGCGCTCGAACTTGCAGTCGCCCAGGCCCCGGAACACCACGCTCTCGCCGACACGGAGCACGACCAGGTCCATGATCCCGTCGCCATCGATGTCGATCGGATAGGCGCCGGTCACGTCGGTCAGGTTGAGCGGGCTGTCCTCGACCTTCTCGAAGCGCAGCGCGCCGCCGACATTGCTGCGGTTGATGTAGAGCGCGGCCGGCGACGATCCGCCCGCGAAATATAGGCTCGGCAGTCCGCTGCCGTTGCAGTCGAAGGCGGCGACTCCGCCGCCGACATAGAATTCCCACCCCCCCGTGTATTTGTGCACGATGCCGGAGGTCGCGGTCTCGTCGACGAAATGCGGCGGATCGACCGCGAGCGCGGGCGCCGCGCCGACAGCGACCAGCAGCGCGCCGAACGGGAGGATGAGACTACGCATGCGCATCTCTTCCTCCCCCTATTCGCGCGGCAAGGCGCCGGCGACGTCGACCCGCCAGGCGTCTTCCGGCACGATCTTCTGCGCCTTGAGGAATTCGATGATCGCCGCGCGGTCGGGCGGCGGCAGCGCCTCGTAGGCCTTGCGCGAGTCGGTCGACTCGGCGCCGTGGTCGCGAATCGATTCGTCGATGGTGGTGATGTCGCGGCGATGCCCGTAGGGCGCGGTGCTGCCGATGCCCCAGAGCAGCGCGGTGCGGAACTGGTCGACGGGGACGAACCCCTGCGTCAGCTTCTCGTTGGCGAAATGCGGCCGGTCCTCGTCGGCGATGCGGTGCCGCTTGAGATCGGTGAACGCGCGCACGATGATCTTGCCGTCGGGGGTGAGCTTCAGGCGGTTCGACCAGGGCAGCTTGCGCAGATCGACCGCGTAGGGGGCGCTCACGTCGGCCGGGCGCAGCGAACCCGCGATGTTGTTGGGATTGGGCTCGGTGTAGATCGGATCGTCGAGCACCAGGCTGGTCATGTGGCAGGATTCGCAGCCGATCTGGGCGAACAGCTTCTCGCCCTTCAGCGCCGCCTCGCGGTGCGCGGGATCGTACGGCAGCACCTGCATCGGCGCGGGCAGCGTGGCCTGGAATACCGAGATCGCGGTCACGTCGCCGACCGTCATCGTCTCGCCGACCCCGTTGCCGCCGAAATCGGTTTCGCCGGTCCAGCGCGGGCCGAAGCGCTCGACCGCCTCCATGCCGTGATGATTGTTGAGCGCGGTGATGGTGAAGTGGCGGAGCGAATCGAACACCGCCTTCTGGCCGAACGGCTTCAGGATCAGGTCGGGGTCGACGCCCTGCAGCTCCTTGATGACGATGTAGCCGTCGGGCTGGGCGGTGATCGCGCCGAAGCCGACACCCTTGCTGGAGAGCGCGACGCGCACGGGATTTCCGGTCTTGCGCGCCTCGGCCATGCCGGCGCGCTCCTCGCGCTGCAAATCCGCGGTCATCTCCCGGCCGAGCATCTCGATCAGGCCGAGGCCGAACAGCGGCGTGGTGCCGCGCTCCATGCTGAGCTCGGGGCCGATGGTGTCGAAGTCGAACTCGTTCTCCTGCGGCGAGACGAAGACGTTGGCGGTGAAATCGCCCGAGCCGCCGGCA
>JASHSH010000327.1 GCA_030040955.1 Rhodospirillales bacterium | reverse complement strand
ATTATCTGGCGCTTCAGCTCGCCAACAGCTGACGGGGCGCGGGCCGGGGCGGAACCGCCGCTCCGGCCCGATCTCCGAGGCGCCATGAAGCTCCTGCTGGTCGAAGACAATGCCCGCGTGGCCGAGTTCGTCGCCAAGGGGCTGAAGGAAGCGGGCCATACCGTGGACCAGGCCGGCAATGGCCGCGACGGGCTGTTCCTGGCCTCCTCGGAATCCTACGACGCCATCATCCTCGATCGCATGCTGCCCGGCGGCATCGACGGCATCGCCATCATCGAGGCGCTGCGCAAGACCGGGAACAAGACGCCGATCCTGATCCTGTCCGCGCTCGACGATGTCGACGAGCGCATCAAGGGATTGCGGGCCGGCGGCGACGACTATCTGACCAAGCCCTTCGCCTTCGGCGAGCTGGCGGCCCGGCTGGACGCGCTGGCGCGGCGCGCGCAAGGCGCGCAGGCCGAGACCGTACTCGCGGTGGCCGATCTGCGCATGGACCTGCTGGCGCGCCGGGTGAGCCGCGCCGGCAAGCCGATCCAGCTCCAGCCGCGCGAGTTCAAGCTGCTCGAATATCTCCTCCGCCACGCCGGCCAGGTGGTGACGCGCACCATGCTGCTGGAGAATGTGTGGGACTATCACTTCGACCCGCAGACCAACGTGATCGACGTGCATATCAGCAAGCTGCGCCAGAAGATCGACGCGGATTTCGCGCCGCCGCTTCTGCACACGGTGCGGGGCGTGGGCTACCGGCTCGGCGTCGATGCATAGGCTGCTCGGCTCGACCTCGCTCCGCATCGCGCTCGCCTATGCCGGGATTTTCGTCCTTTCCTCGCTGATCCTGGGTGCGGTGCTGTGGTGGGGCACCGTGCGCTATCTCGATTCCGAGATCGACGCGGTGATCCTGGCCGACACCCAGGCGATCGGCGACCAGCTGCGTTTCCTCGGCCTGCCCGGCGCGGCGCGCACCATCTCGGACCGGGTGGAGGACACCGCCGACGAGCACGCGATCTATCTGCTCGCCGATCCGCTGCTGCACCCGCTCGCCGGCAACATGGCGGCCTGGCCGATCGAGGTCGACCGCCGGCCCGGCTGGTACCAGGCCGAGCTGGTGCGCCAGGGCAAGCGCTATGCGACGCGGCTGCTCAACGTGGCGCTGCCGGGCGAGTTCCACCTCCTCGTCGGGCGCGACGTGCAGAACCGGGTCGAGTTGCGCGCGCTGATCCTCGAAGGACTCGGCTGGGCCGCGTTGGCGGCGGCGGCGCTCGCGGTCGCCGGCGGGCTGCTGGTGCGCCGCGCCGTACTCGCCCGCGTCGCCCAGCTCAACACCACCACCACCGCCATCGTGCAGGGCCAGCTGAGCCGGCGCCTGCCGACACGCGCCTCGGCCGACGAGTTCGACCAGCTCGCGCGCACCATCAACGAGATGCTGGCGCAGATCGAGCTGCTGGTGGATGGGGTGCGCAACGCCTCGAACGCGATCGCGCACGATCTGCGCACGCCGTTGGGCGAGCTGCGCGCGCGGCTGGAGAGCCTGGCGCGCGGCCGTCCCAATTCGGACTCGACCGGCGCCGAGATCGAGGGCGCGATCGCCGATGTCGACCGGCTGATCGGCATCTTCAACGCGCTGCTGCGCCTGGCCGCGATCGATTCCGGCGCGCGCCGCGCGGGCTTCCGCGAGGTCGATCTGGCGGCGTTGGTGCGCGAAGTGGCCGAGGTGTACGGGCCGCTCGCCGAGGAGCGCGGGGTCGTGCTGGCCGCCGAGCCGGGTGAGGGGTTGGTCGTTACCGGCGATCCCTCGATGCTCGCCCAGGCGATCGGCAATCTGGTCGACAACGCGGTCAAGTACGCGCCCGCGCGAGGTCGCGTGGAGCTCGCTGCGCGTAAGCTGGCGGACGGGCGCCTGGCGGTGAGCGTGGCCGACAACGGTCCGGGCATCGCGGAAGCCGAGCGGGCGAAAGTGGTCGAACGGTTTTATCGTGGCGACGCGAGCCGCGGCACGCCGGGGGTCGGGCTGGGCCTGGCCGAGGTGGCGGCGGTCGCGCGCCTCCACGGCGGTGCGCTGGAACTGGCCGACAATGGGCCCGGCCTCGCCGCGTCTCTTATATTGCCGGCGAAGGATTAGATCGGGCGCGCGCGGCGGCCGTCCGTTCGTGCGCCGGTTCGCCGAGGATATAGGTGGCCAGCACCGCGCGGTCGTCGCCCAGCGTCATCAGCGCGAACAGCTTCTCCTCGAATGTCCGGGCAATGCGCGCGCGACGCGCCAGCACCTCGGTCGAGTCGAGATCGAGCACGACGAAGTCGGCCTCCTTGCCGGGCGCGAAATTGCCGATCGCGGCATCGAGATGCAGCGCCTCGGCCCCGCCCAGGGTGGCGAGATAGAAGGCGCGCCAGGCGGACAGGTTCTCGCGCTCGAGCTGGAGCACCTTGTAGCCCTCGGCCATGGTGCGCAGCATCGAATAGCTGGTGCCGCCGCCGACATCGGTGGCGAGGCCCACCCGCAGCCCGGCGCGGCGCGCGCGCGCGAGTCCGAACAATCCGCTGCCGATGAACAGGTTCGAGGTCGGGCAGAAGGCGGCCGCGCCGCCGAGCGCGGCCATGCGCGCGAGCTCGGCGTCGGTCAAGTGGATGCAATGGGCGAAGATCGCGCGCGGGCCGACGAGTCCATGCCGCACATAGACGTCGAGATAGCCCTCGGCCTCGGGAAACAACTCGTGCACCCAGCGGATCTCGTCCTTGTTCTCGGCGAGATGCGTCTGCA
>JASHSH010000326.1 GCA_030040955.1 Rhodospirillales bacterium | reverse complement strand
ACTCGGCGGCGCGAGCATGGAGCTGCTCGAGGATCTGGTCGATATCGCGCTCACCGAATGCGAGCGCTTCTATCCCGCCTTCCAGTTCGCGATCTGGGGCGGCAAGAGCCCGGACGAGGCAATTCAGGCGGCGCTGCTCGACACCGTCGGGGAAGCGTGACGCGCATCCTTCTGGTCGGCTGCGGCAAGATGGGTGGTGCGATGCTGCGGGGCTGGCTCGCCCGCGGCCAGGCCGCCGCCGATGTCTGGGTCGTGGAACCGGCCGAGGCGGCGTCCGTTCCTGTCGGCGTGCGCAAGGTCGCTGCCGCCGTCGATCTGCCCGCCTCCTTCCGTCCCGAGATCGTCGTGCTCGCGGTCAAGCCGCAGAAGATGGACGAGGCGCTGGCGCCGCTGACCCGCTATCGCGACCCGCAATTCCTGTCCATCGCCGCCGGACGGACGTTGGCCTATTTCGAGCGTGCACTGGGCCAGGTGGCTGTGGTGCGCGCGATGCCGAACCTGCCGGCCGCGGTCGGACGGGGAATTTCGGTCGCGGTCGCCAACCCCAGGGTGAGCGAAGAGGGCCGCAAACTGTGCGACGGGTTGCTCGCTTCCGTCGGCGAGGTGGCCTGGACCGACGACGAGTCTCAGCTCGACACGGTCACGGCCCTATCCGGCAGCGGGCCCGCCTATGTATTCCTTCTCGTCGAATGCCTCGCCGAGGCCGGGGCCGCGCTCGGCCTGCCGCCCGACCTGGCCCGACGGCTCGCGCGCGCCACCATCACCGGCGCCGGGGAGCTTCTGTACCGCTCGACGGAAGAGCCCGGGACCCTGCGCGAGAACGTTACCAGCCCGGCGGGCACCACTTTCGCCGCCCTCCAGATATTGCGGGCGCCGGACGGTCTTGCGCCACTGGTTGCGCGCGCGGTGGCCGCCGCCGCGGCGCGCTCGCGCGAGCTGGCCGGATAGCGCCCCCTTCGCGCCAAATTGACGCGCGGTTGAATTGCCAAGCGGTGAGATTCGGCCTATTTTTTGATCAAGCCCGTGGCCTTCGCGCGAGGAGGGTGCCCATGGTCAAGCTTCCGGACTCACCGATGGACTTCGACTTCAGCAAATTCCTTGGCGACTTCGCTAAGTTTCCGACCGCCGACTTCAGCAAGATGATGGGCAACTTCAAGGGGCCGGCGGCCGACTTCACCAAGCTGATGGGGGATTTCAAGGTCCCCGGCCTCGACATGCAGTCCTTCATGGTTGCGCAGCGGCGCAACATGGAGGCGCTGACCAGCGCGAACAAGCTGGCGCTCGAAGGAATTCAGGCGCTGTTCAAGCGCCAGATGGAGATCATCCGCGAGGCGATCGAGGAAAACTCCGCCGCGGCCAACGAGCTGAACAGCGCCGGCACGCCGCAGGAGAAGGCGGTCAAGCAGACCGAGTTCGCCAAGCATTATTACGAGCGGGCGCTGGCCAACAGCCGCGAGCTGGCGGAGATGGCGGCGAAGTCGAACGCCGAAGCGTTCGAACTTCTGAACAAGCGTTTCGCCGCGGCGCTCGACGAGATGAAGGTGAACATCTCCAAGGCGAACGGCGCCGCCAAGGGCGGCGACCACAAATAGGCCTCGCCGTCCTAGTCGACTCCCCGATCCGGCTCCGGCTGCGCTAGTATCGCGCGCCGGGTGGGCGGTGCGCGTCGAATTGCGGACGCGCACCGGAAAAAGGGGGCCTCAGGATCCAGCCCTGGACGTGGCCGAAGGACCCGTAGCAGGGATGGGCGCCTAGCTTGTTCACCGCCGCATGCATCATTCTGCTCGCCCAATTCCGTATCGGCCGCGCGAGCATGATCTGGCCGATTCCGCTCGGCCTCTGCCTGTCGGCGGGAACGATCCAGCTCGCCACCGTGTCGGAAGTCGCGAATTTGCGCGAGCTTGGGATGGTCGCCGTCGCGATCGTCCTCTTGCTGCTGATATTCAACGCATGGCGCGGAATCTCGACGCCCTTTCTGGAATGGTGCGGGGGCCTGCGCCACTGGTTCGCTGCCGGCGTCGAGTACGGCTGGCGAAGCGGTCGGCGCGGAAAGATCATGGCGGCCGTTCTCGGCGTCTATCTCGTGCTTCTGGCGTTCCACGTCATCTTCTATCTGCCCATCGTGCCGGATGCCTACCACGCGTTGCGCCCTTGGCTCATCTATCGCGCCGGCGATCTCCGGTTCAATCCGGTGCTCGACATCCGAGTCGAGGATTTCGGATTTCTACAGGCATATTTACTTGCCGACATCGCGTCGGTTCCGCTGATCGGTCCGCGCCTGGTCGCCACCTCGCCGATCGCGATATGGGCGGTCTTCGCCGCCTTGGTCCTGACCGGAGCGCGCCGGCACGACCGCGCGCTCGCCCAACTGTGGGCATGGATCGGGATCGCCATCCTGCCCATGGTCGTCTGGGAGGTGATCGCCACCTACGAGGATGACTTCCTGACGGCCGCGCTCGCCTTCCCGGCCTATTACTTGCTGGCCTATGCCGACGATCTCGAGGACGACCAACGGCTGCTGCTCGTCGGCCTGTTCGGGGGGTTGGCCGCCGGCAACAAGCTCACCGCCGGCGTCGTCGTCGTGGCGATTCTGGCGATGCTTCCGTGGCGGTCGGCCCCGACTTGGCTGCGGACGCGTTTCGTCGCCGGAGCCGGCTTCCTGCTCGGTGCGGTTTGCGGCGGCGTGCCATTCATCCTGATCCGAAATTGGATGAATTTCGGTTTCCTTCTGTCAGGGAACCGGCTGACCAACGGTCCGCCGGCACAGCCCGGGCACACGGCGCTGACGGGCGCCGCCCCGCCCGGTGCCGCGGAGTCGCTGATCGCGCTCGGCAATCTGGTATGGCAGTTGTTCGACCCGAACAAGCTGATCGTCCAGCCATGGACCTTGCGGGGCCTATCCAGTTTCGACTTTTCCTTCCTGTTCTCGGTCGCGGCGGCGGTCTACGCGTATCTGGCTTTGACTCGGCGGGCCAACCCGCGTGTGGGACCGATCGCGATCCTTGTGTTCGTCGTGTTCGGCCTCGCCCTGGTGGACTCCGCCAGCCTGATACGGATGATGATCGCCCCCGCGCTGCTCGTCATGTTCGAAGCGACGCGCGCCGCCGCGAATTGGCGGGCGCCCGTCGTCCGATTGGTGTTCGCGGCCGCGGGCATATTCGTGATCCTCGAATCCTTCGCACTGATTGGCGGGCTGAGCCTGCGCGACGAGCTTCTGGTCTCCCGTTCGGGCCCGCTGGTCGATCTGGTCGCGCGGTTGAACGTGCATCTGCCGCGACGGCCGCGCCCGAATCTCGATCACCTCGTCCTGGTCCGCGACCTGCACGACCATGCCGCGCGCGTCGCCCGCGTGGCCTATGCCAGCTTCGAGAATTTCGAGGACATTCTTCTCGATGGGCTCGCCTACGAGCAGATCTATGTGCGCGTGCGCAGCGAGCAGGGCGAAGCCTATGCCTGGAAGTTGGACGGTCTGGACCGCTTCGGCTACATCATAGTCGCGCCGGTGAAATTTCCGCTTCCGGAGGCGTTGCGCGACTGGCTGGCCGCGCATTGCCGTCTCGATCTCGGCGATCCCAGCGGAAAGAGCGGGGACTTGTCCGGTCTGAGCGGATTTGCTTGCGCGAGAGGCAACGGAAGCGGCGCGTCGTCCTAGACGAACTGGTCTGGAGCCGCGTCGTGCCGCGATGAGAGACCATGCGAGGGGCTTGCGGACGAGAGCGCTCTGCCAAGAGGACTGATTTGGACTATATCGGGGACGATCTCGAGGCACTGGCGGGTCTGGCCAACTATCGCAGCTGGATCTTGTCCGAATTCACCCCCTATTTGCGCGGGCGGGTGGTCGAAATCGGAGCGGGCATCGGGAGTTTCAGTCTCGGCATCCTCGATTTCGCCGCGCGTCTGGAATTGATCGAGCCGGCGCCGCAGCTGTTCGCGGAGCTTCGCCGCAAATTCGGCGACCGCGAACACGTGGCCGTGCGGCAACTAACCGCCGAGCAGTGGGCGGCCGAAACCCCGGCCGGCGGTTGCGATGCTGTGGTCATGATCAATGTGCTGGAGCATATCGAACAAGATCGGGCGGTGGCCGAGCGGATATTCCAGGCATTGGCCCCGGGCGGGCATTTCCTGGTCTTCGTCCCGGCTCTGATGGCCCTGATGAGCAATCTCGACCGAAAATACGGCCATTTTCGCCGCTACACGCGCGACGGTCTGGCGGCGATGCTGGCCGAGGTCGGATTCGAAGTCGGGCGCGCCCAATACTTCGATGCCCTCGGCATGCTGCCGTGGCTGATCGTCAACACCTGGCTCGGTCAGACCCGAATAAATCCGCGGCTGGCCGCTCTCTATGACGCCGTCGGCGTGCCGCTGACTCGCGGTCTGGAGCGAATCGTCGCGCCTCCGGCCGGAAAGAATGTCATCGCGATCGCGCGCAAGCCCTAGCGGGCGCGGGGGCGGGGCGCGCGGCTCGCCGACCGGAACATGCGCTCCCGGATGATCGTGCCGAGCACCGCGAATATGTGATGCGCCTTGATCTTCTTGCCTTCGGCGTAGGAGCGCCCGTGATAACTGATGGGAACGTCGTAGAACACGGTTCCGGCGGCCACCGCGCGCGACAATATTTCGGCATGCTGTCCCCAGCCGTTGGTGCGCAGCCGCGTTCCGTCGACCAGGCTTCGCCGATAGCATAGATAGCAGGAATAGATGTCGGAGAAGGTCGTGTTGTTGGCGATGTTGAAGAGCAGGGTGATCGATCGGTTACCGACTTTGTGCCAGAAATACGCTACCCGGACGTATTCGGGCGCCAGAAATCGGCTGCCCATGACGATATCGGCGCCGAACTCGCGCACGGGCCGCAGCATCTTGCCGTAGTCGATCGGGTCGTATTCCAGGTCGGCGTCCTGGAAAGCACGTAGTCACCGGACGCGACTGCCAGCGCGGAGCGGATCGCCGCTCCCTTGCCGCCATTTGGCTGGTGGATGACACGGTCGTAGAGCTCCGTGCGGCGCTCCAGGATTTCCTTGGTGCCGTCGGACGAGCCGTCGTTGACCACGACGATCTCGATCTCGAAACCCTCGATCCGCTGAGCGCGCACGCGTTCCAGCACCGTCGCGATGGTCCGTTCTTCGTTGTAGACGGGGACGAGGACGCTGACTTTCGTCGCCGGCCGGCCGGCGCGGTCCGCGAGATGCTCCGGCTGCGCCGCGACGTGCAT
>JASHSH010000325.1 GCA_030040955.1 Rhodospirillales bacterium | reverse complement strand
CGGCGGTGCTCGACGTCGCGCGCGAGGATTTCGTGCGCACCGCGCGGGCCAAGGGGTTGAGCCGGCGCGCCGCGCTGTGGCGGCACGTGCTGCGCAACGCGATGATCCCGATCGTGACCATCATGGGTCTCCAGTTCGCCAATCTGTTCGTGCTCACAATCGTGATCGAGAACGTGTTCTACCTGCCCGGCCTCGGTCGGCTGGTGCTGCATTCGATCGCCAACCGCGATCTCGTCGTGGTCGAGGATGTGGTGATGCTGCTTGTCGCCATCGTGGTGGCGGTGAATTTCGTCATCGATCTTCTCTACGTCGCGATCGATCCGAGGCTTCAGGCGCGCGACATATGACGCACCCGCCGACGCTGGCCGCGCGCGCGTTGCGCCATCCGAGCTTCGCCATAGGCGGGGCGCTGACGCTGCTTCTGATTCTTGTGGCCGGCGTCTCGCTGGTGTGGACGCCGCTCTCGCCCTACGACATCGACGTGCCCGGCAAGCTGCACCCGCCTTCGCCCGGCCATTGGTTCGGCACCGATTCGCTGGGCCGCGACGTGATCTCGGTGGCGATGGCGGGCGCGCAGAACTCGATCCTCGTCGGCGTCATCGCCGTCGGGGTCGGGCTGAGCCTCGGAACCGCACTGGGCGCCGTCGCGGCCGCCCGGCGCGGCTGGACCGAGGAGCTGATCATGCGCTTCACGGATTTCACCTTCGCCTTCCCGGCGATCCTGTCGGCTATCATGCTGTCGGCGGCGTTCGGGCCCGGTATCGTGGTCTCGATCGTGGCCATCGGCATCTTCAATATCCCGATTTTCGCCCGCGTGACGCGCGCCTCGGCCAACGCGGTCTGGGCGCGCGACTTCGTCACCGCCGCGCGCGCCGCCGGCAAGGGTAGGCTGCGCATCACGCTGGAGCATGTGTTGCCCAACATCCTGTCCGCCCTCACCGTGCAGGCGACGATTCAGTTCGCCAACGCAATCCTGTGGGAGGCGGCGCTGTCCTATCTCGGCCTCGGCACTCAGCCGCCGCAGCCTTCTTGGGGCCGGATGCTGAACGACGCGCAGACGCAGATCTTCCAGGCGCCGTGGCTCGCGCTGTTTCCCGGCGCGGCGATCATGCTGTCCGTGCTCGGGTTGAACCTGATGGGCGACGGGCTGCGCGACCTGCTCGATCCGCGTCTGGCGCGGGAGCGCTGAGCGTGGCGCTGCTCGAGGTCGAAAATCTGACGGTGCGGCTGCGCACTGCACGCGGGCCGGCCGAGGCGGTGCGCGACGTCTCCTTCGCGCTGGAACGCGGCGGAACGCTCGGCCTGGTCGGCGAATCGGGGTCGGGCAAGTCGATGACAGCGCTCGCCCTGATCGGCTTGCTGCCCGACGGCGCCGAGCCGTCCGGCAAAATCCGTCTCGCCGGGCAGGAACTGCTCGGACTCGCCGAGTCCGAACTGTGCCAGATCCGCGGCAACCGGATCGCCATGGTGTTCCAGGAGCCGGTGACCGCTCTCAATCCGCTGCACAGCGTCGGCCGTCAGGTCGCCGAGCCGCTGATCCTGCATGGCGGGATGGACCATGCGGCGGCGCGGGCAGAGGCGGTGCGTCTGCTCGACCGGGTGCGCATGCCCGACGCGGCGCAGCGCGCGGAAGCCTATCCGCACCAACTGTCCGGCGGACAGCGCCAGCGCGTGACCATCGCCATGGCACTGGCCTGCAAGCCCGACATCCTGATCGCCGATGAGCCCACCACCGCGCTCGACGTGACCATCCAGCGCCGGATTCTGGATCTGATCGCCGAGCTGGTGGCCGAGGATTCGATGGCGCTGATTCTGATCAGCCACGATCTCGGCGTGATCGCGGAGAACGTCGAGCGCATGCTGGTGATGTATGGCGGCAGCGTGGTCGAAGGCGGACCGACCGAAGAGGTCTTCGGCCGCCCCGCGCACCCTTATACGCGCGCCTTGTTGGCGGCGCGGCCGGCGTTGCATCTCGCTCGCGGCGTCCGGCTCAAGACCATCCCCGGCTCGGTGCCCGAACTCGCCGACCTGCCGCCGGGTTGCCCGTTCGGCGACCGCTGCACCCTCGTCATCCCGGCCTGTGCCGCCGCGCGGCCCCGCGAGGAGCGTGTCGGCGCGGACCATTACGCCCGCTGCATCCGGCTCGATGCCGCCGCGGTGGCGCGATGACGGCGCTGCTGCTCGAGGTCGAGGGACTGGCGCGGCATTACCGGCTGCCGCGCGAGGGTCTGGCACGTCCCGGCCGGCTGGTGCGCGCGCTCGACGGGGTAAGCTTCGCCATCGAGTCGGGACGCAGTCTCGGCATCGTCGGCGAATCGGGTTCGGGCAAGTCCACTCTCGCGCGCGCGGTGATGGCGCTCGAGACACCCACCGCGGGCCATGTGCGGCTCGACGGGCGCGATCTGCACGCGCTGCCCGCCGACGAGCTGCGCCGCGCCCGGCGCGACTTCCAGATGGTGTTCCAGGACCCCTACGGCTCGCTCGACCCGCGCCAGACCGTGGGACGTATCGCGGCCGAACCTCTCGCCGCGCTCGGCGGGACATCCGCGGCCGAGCGGCGCGAACGCGCGCGCGCGATCATCGAGGCGGTCGGCCTGCGCGCGGCGGACGCGGACAAATACCCGCACGAATTCTCCGGCGGGCAGCGACAGCGCATCGCCATCGCCCGGGCCCTGCTCACCCGGCCGCGCCTGATCGTCGCCGACGAGCCGGTGAGCGCGCTCGACGTCTCGGTGCAGGCGCAAGTGCTCAATTTGCTGCTCGATCTCCAGGCAGATTTCGGCGTGACCTACATGTTCATCAGCCACGATCTCGCCGTGGTCGACCATGTCTGCGAGTTCGTCGCGGTCATGTATCTCGGGCGCATCGTCGAGCGGGGCACGACGGCGGAGTTGTTCCGCGCCGCCGCGCATCCCTACACCCGCGTCCTGCTCGAAGCGGTTCCGGGAACCTCGCTGGGTCGGCGCGCGCGCATGCCCGCCGCGGTTGAGCCGGAGATCGTCGAGGCCGCCTCCGTCGGTTGCAGCTATGCCGCCCGCTGCCCGCACGCCGAACCGCGCTGCCGCATCGAGGCACCCGAGCTTCGCCCGATCGCGGACGGTCACTTCGCCGCCTGCCACTTCGCCGAGCGGCTGAGCGGCCTGCCGCTACCCGCCGGCGCGTCCGCCGGAGGGCTGGCGGGCGCGTGACTTTGTGCTAACGTCGCCGCCTTCGGCCTGGGTTCGGACGGCAGTGGAGGCAAGCATGTTGCGCGTATTCGGCGCCGCTTCGATCGCGGCATTGGCGGCCGTCTTGGCCGCGGGTTCGCCTTCGGGCGCGTGGGCGGCGGGGGATTCGGTGACGCTCGGCATGGCGCTCGAGCCGCCGGGCCTCGATCCGACCGTCGCGCCGGCCGCCGCCATCGGCGAAGTGGTGCACTACAACATCTTCGAAGGACTGATGAAGATCGAGGGCGACGGCAAGCTGGTGCCGCTGCTGGCCGCCGAAGCGCCGAAGGTGTCGGACGACGCCAAGACCTACACCTTCAAGCTCCGCGCGGGCGTCAAGTTCTCGAACGGCGAGCCGCTGACTTCGGCCGACGTGAAGTTCACCTTCGAGAAGGACGGCGCCGATGGCAGCACCAACAAGGAGAAGGGCGTCTTCGCCAACATCGCCTCGATCGACACGCCGGACGAGACCACCGTCGTGCTGCATCTCAAGGAGACGAACCCGAACCTGCTGTTCAATCTCGGCGAGAACACCGGCGTGATCCTCGAGCCGAAGAGCGCGCCATCCGACGCCACGCAGCCGGTCGGCACCGGCCCCTACAAGCTCGACGGCTGGGTGAAGGGCTCGGCGATCACCCTGGTCAAGTGGGACGGGTTCCGCGACGCCGCCAAGATCAAGATCGCCAAGGCGACCTTCCGCATCATCAACGACCAGGCCGCGCAGGTCACCGCGCTGCTGGCCGGCGACATCGACGCCTTCCCGCGCTTCGGCGCCCTCGACAGCCTGAAGCAGTTCCAGGACAATCCGGGCTTCGCCGTCTCGGTCGGCAGCACCGAGGGCAAGACCATCGTCTCGACCAACAACAAGAAGCCGCCGTTCGACAATCTGAAGGTGCGCCAGGCGATGGCCTATGCGATCAATCGCGCCGACGTGGTGAAGGCGGCCTCCAACGGCATCGGCACGCTGATCGGCAGCCATTACACGCCGAACGATCCCTACTATATCGACCTCACCGGCCGGTATCCGTTCGATCCGGCCAAGGCGCGGGCCAGTCTGAAGGATTCGGGCGTCGCCACGCCGATCCAGGCGACGCTGACGATTCCGCCCGCGCCCTATGCCGGCCCGGCCGGCGAGGTGGTCGCCGCGGAATTGGCAAAGGTCGGGATCAATCTCAAGATCGAGAAGGTCGAGTGGGCGGTGTGGCTCGACAAGGTCTACAAGAAGCACGACTACGATCTGACGATCATCAGCCATGTCGAGCCGCGCGATCTGAACATCTACGCGAACCCGGACTACTATTTCCAGTACGATTCGAAGACCTACCAGGACATCTATCACAAGCTGAGCACGAGCGCCGATCCGGCCGAGCAGAAGAAATGGACCGAGGCGGCGCAGAAGCAGCTCTCCGAAGACGCGGTGAACGTGTTCATGTATGTGCTGCCGCACGTCACCGTGGCGAAGAAGGGGCTCGGCGGCCTGTGGAGCAATTCGCCGATCTTCGCCAACGACCTCTCCGCGCTGTCCTGGCAGTAGCGTAGCGGGGGCGGCGGTGGCGGGCGCGCCGCCCGCCGAATTGTGGCGCTGGGACGCGGCCGATCTCGCGGCCGCGATCCGCGCGGGGTCGATCTCCAGCCGCGATGCGGTGGCGGCGGCGCTGGCCCGGCTCGACGCGGTCAACGCCAGGGTCAACGCGGTCGTCGACATCCAGGCCGAGCGCGCACTTGCCGCCGCCGACGCGGCCGACGCCGCCAGGCGCCGCGGCGACACGCTCGGACCGCTGCACGGCGTTCCCGTTACCCTCAAGGACCTGGTCGACCAGGCCGGCATCGCCAATGTCAACGGCGTGACGGCGTTCCGGACGCGCATCGCCGCCGAGGACAGCCCGGTCGTGCTCAACTGGCGCCGGGCGGGCGCCATCGTCATCGGCCGCACCAACACGCCGGGCTTTTCCGCGCGTTGGGACACCGCGAACGCGGTCTATGGCCGCACCTGGAATCCGTGGGCGCGAGCGCGCACCGCCGGCGGCTCGTCGGGCGGCGCGGCGGCGGCGTTGGCGGTGGGGATCGGGGCGCTGGCGCACGGAACCGACCTCGGCGGCTCGATCCGCTACCCGGCCTATTGCTGCGGCGTCGCCGGCCTGCGTCCCACCATGGGCCGCGTCCCGAACTACGCAACCCCGAAGGCCGGCGAGTTCCCCCTGTATGCCAGCATGATCGCGGTGAATGGGCTGCTCGCCCGCAAGGTGCGCGACCTGCGGCTCGGCTTTCCGCCGATGTGCGCGGGCGATGCGCGCGATCCGCTGTGGATGCCGGTGCCGCTCGAATTTCCGGCGCTGCCGCGGCCCATCCGGGTGGCGCTGGTGACCGAGGCCGACGGACTGTTCATCCACGATTCCGTGCGCGCCTCGGTTCGTCGCGCGGGGGCCGCGCTGGCCGATGCCGGCTATCTGGTCGAGGAAGTGGCGCCGCCCGGCATCGGCGCCATCGCCCGGTTGTGGGCAAAGCTGGGCGCGGTCGACACGAGTCAGCTGAGCTGGGAGGCGATCCGCACGCTCGGCGATGCGGAGGTTGCGCGGGTCAACCGCCTGTTCCTGGACACCGCGCCGGAGACGCCGACCTTGGTCGACTATCTGCGCGCGCTCGGCGGCATGATCGCGCATCGCCGCGCCTGGTCGCTGTTCATGGAGACTTACCCGATCGTGGTCGGTCCCAATTCGGGCGACCTGCCGTTCCCGGTGGGATCGGACATCGTCGATGTCGAGACCACGCGGCACCAGTTCCGCGCCCAGGCGCTGCTGAGCGCCGTCAACCTGCTCGGCCTGCCCTCGGTCGCCGTGCCGACCGGAACCGTCGCCGAGGCGGGCGCGCCGCTGGGCCTGCCGGTAGGCGTGCAGGTGATCGCCAACCGGTTCCGCGAGGATGTCGCGCTGGCCGCCGCCGAGGAGATCGAGCGGCGCTGCCCACTGGCCACGCCGATTGATCCCTTGGGCTGAGAGGCCCGGCGCCGCCGGAACCCGGGGCGCGCCCGCGGCCCGCTGATCGCCGATCTACACCCCTAGTGCGGAGATTCCGATCACTTCGCGCGGGCCAGCCGGAGGGGAATGCGGGTGGCGGCCGGGCGCGCGGCGGGCCAAGGCAAAAGAATCCTCCGACTTCTGTCATGTTACTGTTGAATTCGGCCGCGAACTGTTCAATCCTCAACGTAGGTTTCAATTTGGGGACGGGAGCCAGGGGGACAGGGTGGCCGAGTTGCACGGGGTCTATCAGCGGGCCCGGTATTACGACATTGCCTTCCGACGAGACGTTTCGAACGAAGTCGAATTCCTGGCCCGTCTGTTCGCCCAGCACGCCAAGCGCCCCCTTGCCTCCATGCTCGACGTGGCTTGCGGTCCCGGCTATCACGCACGCGATTTCGCGCGCATGGGCGTGAAGGCATATGGGCTCGACCTGCGCCCCGAGATGGTCGCCTTCGCCCGCGACGAGGCGGAGGCCGAAGGCACGCGGGTCGAGTGGTTCGCCGCCGACATGCGCGATTTCACCCTGCCCCAGCCGGTCGACCTGATCCTCACCAGCTACGACAGCATCGATTGCCTGACCGGGCAAGACGAGATCATCGAGCATTTCAAAACCGTCGGCCGCAATCTCGCGCCGAAGGGGCTCTACGTCTACGAGCTCACCCATCCGCGCGACTGCTCGCTGTGGAACTACGGCTCGCACAGCTACGAGGGCGAGCGCGACGGCATCCGGGTGCGGATCGACTGGGCGGTGAATCACCCCGCCGGGGATCCGTTCACCCAGCTCACCGACGTCGAAGTGGTCATGCACGTCAACGACCATGGCAAGACGCACGAATTTCACGACCGCGCCCGCGAGCGCTTCTGCCTGCCGCAGGAGTTCGTGATGCTGGCGCGCATTTCCGGCGCCCTCGAGGCGGTGCGCTTTCTCGGCGACTACCGCTTCGACCAACCCTTCGACAACACGCCCGGTTCCCGCCGGATGATCGGCGTGTTCCAAAGGACCGACTGACGACCATGCACTATCTCGCAGACGACCTCGAGGTGCGGCCCCTGTCCGGAGGCCGAGGCCAAGGGGTGTTCGCGCGCCGCTACTATCCCCGGGGCGAGCTGCTCGCCGTATGGGGGGGACGCATCCTGTCGGCCGCGCAGGTGGCGCAGCTTTCGACCGAGGCCCAGCGCTGGGTGTTGCAGATCGAGGACGACCTTTTTCAGGTCAGCGACCCCGACAACCTGTCGCTGGCCGACTACATCAATCACAGCTGCGATCCGAACGCGGGAATCGTCGGGCAGATCGTGCTGGTCGCGATGCGCCCGATCGGCGCCGGCGAGGAGATCTGCTTCGACTACGCGACCACCGACAGCACCAGCTGTGTCGAGTTCGAGTGCTGGTGCGGCTCGCCCCGCTGCCGCGGCCATCTGCGCGCGAACGACTGGCGCCGGCCCGACCTGCGGGCGCGCTACGGCGACCATTTCTCGGCCTATTTGCTGCGCCGTTTCGCCGCCGAGGACTCGGCGCTGCGACAGGCCCAGGCGGCGAACGACCGTGCGGGCCGCGCGGCGCGGCAACGCCGGCCGGTGCTGGTGAAGGCGGTCAAGGCCGCGCCGGTCGCGGGCTGACGCCGGCGGTCTCCTTGACGGCCGGGGGCGTGGCCTCCTCGCTTGGCACCACGTCGACCGATACGCTCAGCGTGTGGCCGCCCGAGGCCACGATGACCCCGTCGACGGGCGAGACATCGGCGTAGTCGCGGCCGAAGGCCAACTCGATATGGTCGGCCCCGACCCGCACCCCGTTGGTCGGATCGAGTCCTTGCCAGCCGGCCTCCTCCCCGCACCAGAGCGCGACCCAGGCATGGGTCGCGTCGGCCCCGGCCAGGCGCGGGTGGCCGGGCAGCGGCTCGGTGCGCAGATAGCCGCTGACATAGGCCGCCGGCAGGCCGAGTGCGCGCAGCCCGGCGATCATCACCTGGGCGAAATCCTGGCAGACGCCCCGGCGCATGGCGAAAGCCTCGGCGGTGGGGGTGGTCACGTCGGTGGCCTGCGGGTCGTAGACGAACTCCGCCTTGATCCGTTCGGTCAGCGCGATCCCGCCCGCCAGCACGGATCGCCCGTCGGGAAAGCAGGCCTGGGCGTAGTCGCGGATGTCGGGATGGAGCGGAACCAGCCGGCTCGGATAGATGTGATGGATCGGCGAGCGCCCCGATCCGTCGCGCACGGCGCCGGCCGCCTCGCGCAACGCGGTCCAGGCCGGGCAATCGGCGGGGTCGGGCGCCGCCGGCGGCTCGACCCGCACCTCCGCCTCGCTCGCCACCAGCAGCGTCCGGTGCGGCCGCTCGATCACGATATGGGTGACGCGATTGCCGAAGAAGTCGACCGTCTCGCTTCGCTCGTGCGGCGCCGGATCGAGGGTGATCGTGCTCCCTAGCACCTCCTGCCGGCCACCGGAGCCCGGCGTCAGCCGCAGCGTGTGGCGCGCGAACGGAACCAGCGACGCATATTGGTAGGTGGTGACCTGGCGGACCGCGAACATCATCGGCCGCTACCGTCTTGGGCGGCGAGCTGGCGCAGCGTGAAATAAGTGAGCGAAATCTCGTTCGAGATCCGCATCATCCCGTTCTCGATGCCGATCAGCCGGTCGTCGGAGATGGAAGCCGGGTCCAGCTCGGCGATCTCCGCGGCGCGCGCCTCCGCCTCCTTGAGCGGCCCGGCCGGCCCCTGCGTGCCGCGCGCGTTGGGCAGCGTTTCCAGGTGCTTGGCGATCTCGGCCAGACTGAAAGCGACCGAGCGCGGATTGTTGGGCTCGAGCAGGACCAGGTCGAACACCGGCGCGCGCGCCGTGCCAAGCATGTAGCGTACCCGGTAAGTCCGCAGGCTCTCGGCCAGTTCGAGCAGCGCGTCCAGCCCGTCCGGTCCGGCCGCCTCGACGCCGAGCTGGCGGGCGAAGCGGCACGTGCCGATGGCCCGCTCGATGCGCAGGCCGAGCTGGAGGAAGCGCCAGCCCGACAGCCGGTTCATGTTCTCGTCGTGGAATCCGGTCACCGCGGCCACGATCTGGAGCGCATGGTTGGCCATGTCGAGCAGCGCGGTGGCCCCGCGCGGGCCGGTCTTCGCGGCGGTGATGAAGGCGTGCAGCTCGTCCAGCGCGATCAGGGAATCGCGCGGGAATCGGTCGCGGATGCCGGCGGCGCAGCCGCGCGCCGCCTGGACCAAGTGCGGAACCGAGCCGATGCCGGCGTCGAACAGCGCCGAGGCGGCCGCGCCCACGCCCGCGCCGGCGGCCGCCTGCGGGCTCGCACCCCATTTGAACAGCAGGTCGGTCAGCGCGAGCGCGTCGGCGTGCGGGGCGCGTTCGCTCTGCGCCAGGCGGGCGGTGAGCGCGCGAACGATCCGCAACGTCGACTCGGCGCGTTCGAGATAGCGGCCCATCCAGAACAGGTTGTCGGCGGCGCGGCTGGGCAGCGCCCCGGTCGCGCGGCGGATCGCGATGTCGCGCGGCGGCGACGGCAGGGCCGACTCCGCCGGCCCGCCCTCGGACAGCACCCACACGTCGGCCGAGCGCGCGCCTTGCTGCATGCTGACCGCGCGTGCGTCGGGCTTGTCGCCGATGATGCCCAGGCCTCCGGGCATCACGTTCCAGCCGTCGGCCGTCGCCGCCACGTAGACGCGCAGCTGGAACGGACGCGGCACCAGCCTTCCCTCCTGCCAGACCGGCGTGGTCGAGAGGTTGACCAGCTCCTGGCCGACGAAGTCTACGCCGCGCCGGCCGATCGCCTCGACCAGCTGGCGCCGGCGCGCCGCGCTCATTTCGGCGACCACTTCCGGGCCGCGGTCGAGCACGAACGGTATGCGGTCCGTGAAGGCCGGCGCGACGACCAGACGGTCGAGCTGATCGAGCACCTCGCGGCGTTCGGCCGCCTGTCCGCACCACCAGGTGGCGACGTTGGGCAGCGCCAGCGGCTGGTCGAGGATGCGCCGCGCGAGCGCCGGCAGAAATCCCAGCAAGGCCGGCGCTTCGCCCAACCCGGTGCCGAGCGCGTTGGCAACGCGCACATTGCCGTGGCGGATGGCTTGCACCAGACCGGGCACGCCGAGCTGCGAGCGCTGGTTCAGTTCGAGCGGATCGCAGAAATCGGAATCGAGACGGCGCCACAACGCGCTCACCCGGCGCAGGCCGGCGATGGTGCGCAGGTAGAGTTTCTGGTCCCGTACGGTCAGGTCCTGGCCCTCGACCAGGCGGAAGCCGAGCTGCCGGGCGAGATAGGCATGCTCGAAATACGTCTCGTTGAGCTGGCCCGGCGTCAGCAGGCAGGTGCCGGCATCGTCGGCCTCGCGGAACGAGGTCAGCCAGCCCCGGAACGCTTCGAAGAAGGCGGCCAGCCGCTCGACATCGAAGGCGCGGTAGATGTCGGTCAGCGCGCGCGCGATCGCGTTCCGATTTTCGAGCGCGTAGCCGGCGCCCGAGGGCGCCTGGGCGCGGTCGCGGATCACCCACCATTCGCCGTTCGGCCCGCGCCCGAGATCGAGGGCGTAGAAGGCGAGGAAGCGTGTGCCGGGCGGTGTGCCGCCGGCCAGCGGTCGGAGATATTCCGGGCTGCCCGCGATGGCGGCCGCCGGCAGCGCGCCCTCCGCCACCAACCGCCGCTCGCCGTAGCAGTCCGCCAGGATCGCCTCGAGCAGCGCCGCGCGCTGGACCGCACCCGCCTTGATCCGCTTCCAATCCTCGGGCGAGACCAGGATCGGCACATGGCTCAGCGGCCAGGGCCGCTCGTCGGCCGCCTTGTCGTCATAGACCCGGTAGAAGACTCCCGAATCCTTGAGATAGCGGTCGGCGGTGGCGAAGCAGGCGGCGAGTTCGCCCTTGGCGTGGAGCTCCGACAGCCGGTCGCGCAGGGGCCGCCAGTGCGGCCGCAGCACGCCCTTGCCGTCCATCATCTCGTCGAACAGGCCGGACTGCGGCCGGTAGCCCGCGATCAGGCCATCGGCCGCCGATGCCTCGTCCTTCGACTGCGCACCGCCGGCAACCCCCATGGCTTCATCAAATCGTCATCGGGCGCCGGAGATCAAGGGTTGTCGGGAATTCGCCGGCCGGCTCCGCAGGCGGCAGATCGAACCATCCGGGCGTGTGACCGAAGGGCTGGAAGCGCGCGCGACGGCGGGCCTCGGCCTCGTAGGCGTTGACCGGGAAGGTGTCGTAGTTGCGCCCGCCCGGGTGGGCGACGTGATAGACGCATCCGCCGAGCGAGTGGCCGTTCCAGCCGTCGTACACGTCGAAGGTGAGCGGCGCGTCGACCGGCAGCGTGGGATGCAGGCCCGAGGCGGGCCGCCATGCCTTGAAGCGCACGCCGGCGACGAATTCGCCGACGCGGCCGGTAGGCGCGAGCGGCACCCGGCGACGGTTGCAGGCGACCTGGTGCCGTCCGGGCGTCATTCCCTGCACGCGGACTTCGAGCCGCTCGACCGATGAATCGACGTAGCGGACGGTGCCGCCGACGGCGCCCTCCTCGCCCATCACATGCCAGGGTTCGAGCGCTTGGCGCAGCTCGAGCCGCACGCCGCCCGCTTCGATGGCGCCGTAATAGGGGAAACGGAACTCGCGTTGCGCCTCGAACCATTCGGGACGGAACGAGTAGCCGGCGCCGGTCAGTTCGTCGAGCACGTCGAGGAAATCGCGCCAGATGAAATGCGGCAGCATGAAGCGGTCCTGAAGCGCGGTGCCCCAGCGCACCAGCGCGCCCCTTTGCGGCTCGCGCCAGAACCAGGCGATCAGGGCGCGCAGGAGGAGCTGTTGCGCCAGGCTCATGCGCGCGTCCGGCGGCATTTCGAAGGAACGGAATTCGGCGAGGCCCAGGCGCCCGCCGGGTCCGTCGGGCGAATAGAGCTTGTCGATGCAGATCTCGGTGCGATGCGTGTTGCCGGTCACGTCGACCAGCAGGTTGCGCAGCAACCGGTCGACCAGCCAGGGCGCCGGCGCCCAGTTCGAGGGTCCGCTCGGGATGCGGTCGAGCGCGATCTCCATCTCGTAGAGGCTGTCGTGCCGCGCCTCGTCGATGCGCGGCGCCTGGCTGGTTGGACCGATGAACAGGCCGGAGAACAGATAGGACAGCGAGGGATGGCGCTGCCAGCAGACGATCAGGCTCTTGAGCAGGTCGGGGCGGCGCAGGAACGGGCTGTCCGTCGGCGCGGCCGCGCCGACCACGACATGGTTGCCGCCGCCGGTGCCGGTGTGGCGGCCGTCGAGCATGAATTTGTCCGTGCCGAGTCGGGAAAGCCGCGCCTGCTCGTAGAGCGTGGTCGTTGTGTCCACGCATCCGCGCCAGCTGTGCGCGGGATGGATGTTGACCTCGATCACGCCGGGGTCGGGCGTCACCTTGATCACGTTCATGCGCCAGTCGGGCGGCGGGGTATAGCCTTCGATCTGGACCGGC
>JASHSH010000324.1 GCA_030040955.1 Rhodospirillales bacterium | reverse complement strand
TCGATTCGAGTTCGGCCTCCTCCTTACCGCCCGCTTTCGCCTCGATCGCCCACTCGCGCGCGGGGATCAGGCGCGCGAGCAAGGGCCAGGCGCCCCCGCGCGCGGTTTGCAAGAACGCGACCAGCAGGATGCCGAAGGCGAGGTCTTCGTAATTGCCGACCGCGCCGAAATTCCGGGCGAGGATGTCCTGCAGCAGGTCGCGGAGCAGCGTAACCGCGCCGGCGCCGAGCAGCGCGCCGTAGACCTGGCCCGCGCCGCCGACCACCGCCATCAGCAGATAGTCGATCCCCGCGCCGAGGCCGAACGCACCCGCGCCGAGCGAACGCTGGAAATGCGCGTAGAGCCAGCCGGCGAGCCCGGCCAGGCAGGCGGCGAACACGAACAGCGCGAGCTTGGTCGCGGCCACGTTCACCCCGAAGGCGGCGGCGGCCACGCCCCCGTGGCGCAGCGCGCGGATCGCCCGGCCGCTTCGGCTGTCGAGCAGGTTCGCGCTCGCCGCCACGCCCAGGATCACCGCGAGCCACACCACCACCCAGTAGGGCCGCGCGCCGATCAGCTTCGATTCGCCGAGCGCCAGCGGCGGGATGTCGGTGATGCCATCGTGACCGCCGAGCAGCGCCGCATTGCCGAACACGTAGAAGGCGCTGATTCCCCAGGCGATGGTGCCGAGCGGCAGATAATGGCCGGAAAGCTGCACGGTCACCGCGCCGAGGATCAGCGCGGCCAGCGCGGTGATCGCCACCGCGGCGGGCAGCGCGAGCCAGGGCGAGGCGCCGTAGCGGGTGGTCAGCACCGCGCTCGCATAGGCGCCGATGCCGACGAAGGCGGCCTGGCCGAACGAGGTCATCCCGCCCACGCCGGTGAGCAGCACGAGCCCGAGCGCCACCAGCGCGGCGATGCCGGCATAGTCGAGCAGCGCGACCCAGAATTCGGGCACCGCTTGCGTGAGCGGCAGCACCAGGAACGCGGCCGCGACCGCGAGCGCGATGCCGCGCCGGCTCACGCCTCTTCCTCCTCCTCGACGGAGGGCGCCCGCAGGCTGCGCAGCAGCAGCACCGGCACCACCAGCATGAACACCACCACCTCCATGAAGGTGCTGGTCCAGAAGGCGGCGAACGACTGCACGATCCCCACCCCGAAGGAGGCCGCCACGGCGAGCGGATAATCGGCCAGTCCGCCGGTGATCGCGGCGACGAATCCCTTCAGCCCGATCAGGAAGCCGCTGTCGAAATAGAGCATCGTCACCGGCGCGATCAGAATGCCGGAAATCGCCCCGATCAGCGAGGCGAGCGCGAAGGCCGCCTCGCCGGACAGCGCGATCGGGATGCCGACCAGCCGCGCCCCGGTGCGGTTGACCGCGACCGCGCGCAACGCCTTGCCGACGAGCGTGCGCTCGAACAGCAGCCAGAGCGCGCCCATCGAAATCAGCGCCGCCGCCACCACCAGGATCTGCTGCGCCTGCACGATGGTCCCGCCGAGGGCGAAGGAGCCGCCGAAGGCCGCGTCCGCGCGAAATCCCTCGGGGCCGAAGAATCCGAGGCCCAGGACGGTGAGCGCGAGATGCACGCCGACAGCGGCGATCAGCAGCACGAGCACCGAGGAATCCGCGAGCGGGCGGAAGGCCAGGCGATACAGATAGGGGCCGAGCGGCGCGACCAGCAGCAGCGTGAGCAGCGCATCCGCGCCCCATCCCGGCCGCAGCGGAGCCACGCGATCGACCAGGACATAGACCGCGGCCGGAAAGGCGATATCGGTGCCAAGCCCGCGCAGCAGAAGCGCGAAGCCGGGCCTTCCGCGTGCGCGGATCAGATCGAGCAGGAAGGCCGCCGCGCCGAGCGCGACCAGCAGACCGGCCGTGCCGGGCCGCGTTCCGCCCTGCAATTGCGCGTAGCCGAGCGCGGCGAAGGCGACGAACTCGCCCTGCGGGACCAGGATCACGCGGGTGACGGCGAAAACCAAGACCAAGGCCACGGCGACCAGCGCGTAGATGGCCCCGTTGACGAGCCCGTCCTGTACCAGGGAAAGGGCGATCGACCCGTCCATGCCGCCCGCCCCGTCCCGCGGTGCGCGGAACTATTGGATCAGCTTGAAGGCGCCGTCCTCGACCTTCATCACCATCGCCGAACGGTCGTCATAGCCGCAATGGTCGGTCGGCGACATCGTCAGCAGGCCGTTGTTGAGGTAGAGGCCTTTCACCTGTTCGATCGCGTCGCGCAATGCCGTGCGGAACGCTTCGCTGCCTGGCTCGCCCTTCTTCAGCGCCTCGGGCGCGGCGGCGGCGATAATGCGCATCGCGTCGACCAGATGCGCGCCGAAGATGGTGGCCGGTGCGTTGTTCGCCTCCTTGTAGCGGGCGGCATAGTCGAGCGCGACCTTCTTGAACGGATTGTCGTCGGGGAGCTGGCTCGCCACCACGAAGGGCTCGGCCGAGATCACCGTTCCCTCCACGTCCTTGCCGCCGGCCTGGATGAACAGCGGCGAGGCGACGCCGTGGGTCTGGAACATCGGGCCCGCGAATCCCTTCTCGCGCAGCTCGCGCGCGGGCACCGCCGCCGGCGTGCCGGAGGCGGCGATGAACACCGCGTCGGGCTTGGCGGCGATCAGCTTGAGCACCTGTCCGATCGCGCTGGTGTCGGTGCGCGCGTAGGTCTCGCTGGCGACGAGGGACATGCCGTTGTCGGGGAAGGCCTTGTTGACCTCCTTCGTCCAGGCCTCGCCATAGGCGTCGTTGAAGGCGAGGAAGCCGACCGTCTTGATGCCTTGCTTGGCCATGTATTTGGCGAGCGCGACCGCGCCGATGCGGTCGTTCGGCACGATCTTGAACACCCAGCGCCGCTTCTCGTCGACCGGTTCGACCAGCACCGCGCCGGCGGTGGTCGCCATCAGCGGCGTCTTCGACTCGGCGGCGATGTCGACCAGCGGCAGCGTGGTGAAGGTGAGCGTCGAGCCGATCACCAGATCGGCCTTGTCCTCGGCGACGAACTTGCGGAAGTTGGTCGCGGACTTGGTCGCGTCGGACGCGTCGTCGAGCGCGACGTATTTCACCTTCTGCCCGGCGATTTCGGCGGGCAGGATGGCGACCGTTTTCATCTCCGGCCCGCCCAGCGCCGCGCCCGGTCCGGTGGCGCTGACGGTGATGCCGACCGTGATGTCGGCGAGGCAAGTCCCGGTCGCCCCGAGCGAAAGGGCGAACGCAAGCGTGGCGATGCGGGCGTACGGATGGGTCACGGCAACCTCCCCTGCGACGTTGCGGCCACGCGCGGGCGGCCTTGATTATTGTCCCGGAATTGTGCCCGCAATGGACCGGTTTTTGTCAACTGGTAAACTATTCGGGCCGCCGATGGGGCGCCGGCGCGGCCGCCGACCCGATTGCCGACCGGCCGGAACTTTGCTCCAATCGGGGATATCCGGCGATCCGGGGCGGGCGCGGACATTCGATGGCGAAAAGCGGCGCGGGACAAATTCGTTATACGACATATCGAAAATCGCGCCAACGGAAGCGCGCGGCGGACGTTGCGGGCCGCACGGCCGCGCCGGCGGGGCTGAATCTCGCCGCGCTCGACGGGCTGGCGGGCTTCTTCGTGCGCATGATTCAGCTGCGCATGTTCCAGCGGTTTCACGCGCGCTTCGGCAAGACCGGACTCAATCCCGGCGCCTTCTGCGCGCTGGTGGCGATCGCCGCCAACCCGGGCGTGCGGGCCGGCGCGCTCGGCGATGCGCTGCTGATCAAGCGCCCGAACATGACCAAGCTCGCGGACTCGCTCGAGCGGCAGGGGCTGATCCGACGGCTGCCCTCGGACCTCGACCGTCGCTCGGTCGAGCTGCGCCTCACCGAGGCCGGCCGCGCGCGGGTGGCGGCGACGATGCCGCAGGTGCTCGCCTACGAGGAGGCGACGCTGGCGCCCTTGTCGCTGCACGAGCGGCGCATTCTTCTGGGGCTGCTCGGCAAACTCAACGACGGCTTGGCGGCGCGCACGGCCGGAGACGGCTAGCCGCTCCTTGGCGATGCAGGCGCCGGCTTCGGAGGCCGCATCCCATCTGCATTTCGTGAGCCAGTCCGGCTCGCGCCTCATGAGCGCAAAAACCGGCGCCCGGTGTACCCATCGATTCGCATGGTGCCCCAGGCCGGACTCGAACCCGCGCGCCCGCGAAGGCAACGGATTTTGGGGCTCCGCGGAATCCAACGATTTCAAGTATCCAGATGTCTGCTATCCGCCGCACTTTGGTGGGTTTCCGTCGAAACTCTGACGAGTTTTGCGTTCTGTCGGGCGCGGGCGCATACCGTGCCAATCTGCGGCATCTTGGTCGCCCGGACGCGAATTGCCGGTGTCCGGGTCAACCCAACAATCCGACCAATTGGCGACGCCGCGCCGCCGCCGCCATCTTCACGCGGCCATGTTGAGTCCGGCCCACCGGGCTGCCCTCGGTGTCCGCCGGAAGACTGCGAAACCGAAGCCCGGGATCAGACACCCTCGTCGGCGACAAGCGCGATCGGTCCCGGAGTCGAGACCAACTCGAGTCGACCGGCGGCGATCGAGCGGACCCCGATCCGATCGAATGCCGGCCGATAGTTCCCCGCCATCGTCATGACCAGCCTGGTCCCGGTCTCCTCGGGCATGCGTTCGAAGCGAATCCGCATCCCTCCGGTCCGCCAGTCGGCCGTTTCCCCGTCATCCTCGTAAAGCTCGGCGGCCGACGCAGCCGGCGGCGATCCGAAGGCGAGCAGAATGCGGCGCTCGCCGCGATCGTCCCGCTCGCTGATCGGGATCACGGCCCCGGCACGCGCGAACACGGGCAAGCGGCCGAGCGGCGCCGGAACACGCACGCGAACACCGCCCTCGTAGGCGGTTCCGTCGCGCAGGTCGTACCAGCCGCCCGGATGCGCGGGCAGGTAGACGGGCCGATCGCCCGCGCCCTGTTCCAGCACCGGAGCGACCAGAAGATCGGGTCCCAACATGAAGCTGTCCTCGACGCTACGTGTCGCGGAATCCGCGGCGAAGTCATGGAACAGGGGACGCAGCGCGGGCTCGTTGAACACCGAGGCCCGCCACATGCGGGTGTACAAATAGGGCATCAGCCAGTAGCGCAGCCGGATGGCGTCGCGTATCTGCGGCAGCACGGAGGGGTGCATCCAAGGCAAATTGACGACGCCGCTGTCCTTCCACGAATTCATCACGAAGCGCGGCCACAGCGAGCAGAACTCGACGAATCGGCACAGCAGTTCGGGATCGGGACTGGGGCCGTGGAAGCCGCCCACGTCGTGGCCGGTATTGAATTGGCCCGAAAGGCTCATGTTCAGCCCTTGCGCCAGATTGAACCGCAAGGTCTTCCAAGCCGTTTCGTTGTCGCCCGTCCAGGTCTGCCCATAGCGCCAGGTGCCCGCGCTTCCGGCCCGCGTGATCACGTAAGCGCGTTTGTCCGGCGCATGGGCGAGCTGTGTTTCGTGGGCCAGCTTGGTCATCAGCAGCGCCTGCGCCGGCCGGGCCAGCGCCTGCGGAAAGGCGCGTCCATCGCCGTGGCAGACCGCGTCCTCGTCCCAAATCTCATATTCATTGTTGTCGTTCCAAACCGAGTCCATGCCCTGGCCGAGCAACGAGCCTTCGATGCCGCTACGCCACCAGGCGCGGGCCTCCGGATTGGTGAAGTCGATATGGAAGCCTAACCCGTCCCAGAACTGGGCGGCCGCCGGTTCGCCGGTCGCGCCGTCGCGCACCAGTAGCCCGGCCCGCCGTGCCTCGGCGAGACGGGGATGATCGTCGAGCAGGCAAGGCTTCAGGTTGGCCACCGGCCGCATGCCCGCGGCTTTCAACCGCCGCATGGTCGCCTCGGGGTCGGGGAACTTCTCGCGGTTCCAGTTGAAGACGTAGCGCCGCTTGCCGATCGAGGTGTAGCCGGAGCCGAAATGAAAACTGTCGCAAGCTATATCGTTCCGCCGACGCTCCGCGATCAATTCCGTCAGGCGGGCATCGGCGTCGGGCGCGTCGAGGATCGTCATCGACGTCATGCCGAACCCGAGGGCCCAGCGCGGCGGGAATGCCTGGCCGCCCGTCAGCCACGAGAAGCGGCGCACGACGTCCGGTACGGCGGGACCGGCCAGCACATAGTAGTCGAGGTCGCCGTCCTCCGCGGCGTAGGACCGGAACGGGCCGTGGTAGTTGTCGATCGTGCATCCCAGATCGACCTCCGCGACCGCCAAGTTGTCGTAGAAAATTCCGTGCGCTCCCGCGGGGCCGTCGACCAGCACCATCGGAATCATGTGGTACAGCGGGTCGCTGAGCTCGGCGTCGAAGCCGCAAGGGTCGACCGCGTCGATGCGGAAGCGGCGGCCGGTGCGATCCAGCGGCCCGGCCTTGCCGCCGAGGCCGTAATGCCGTTCGGCGGCGTCTCGCGCCATCATATGACTCACCGCGCCGGTCTTGCGCGAGAAGAAGTAGGCCTGGGTGCGCCGATCCCGCAGAAACGGGCGATCCTCGCCGGCGCGCAGCCAGGCGATCGAGAATGGCGCCAGCTGAATCTCCGCCGCGAAGCCGTCGGAGGTGGCCAGGCGTACCTTGCCGTCGCCGAGCGTCACGGTGCTCGTCGGCAGAGCGAAGCCCGATAGATCGTCGCGCGGACGGCCCGCATAGGGCGGCTCCAGCCCGCCCGGGGCGATCGACCAGCCGCGGTCGAGGCGGTAGCCGCCGGCCCGCTTCAGCACGACGCGGCCGATATCCTTCTCCAGCAGGGTCACCCGCATTTCGGCCTGAAAATCGAGATCGAAGACCGTCCAACTGCCTTCCTGGCCCCGGTATCGGCCGGTCATCA
>JASHSH010000323.1 GCA_030040955.1 Rhodospirillales bacterium | reverse complement strand
GAAAGCCGCGCGCTGGGCCACGAGCTGGAGGCGGGCGAGGTGCTCGCGCTGCTCGGCGGCGCGCCCCGGCCCGCGATGCTCGAGGCGCTGCGCAGGGTGCACGCGCGGCTCCGCACGGGCTGCATCAGCAACACGTTGCCGGCCGGCGCGATGCGCCCGATCTCGTCCGCCTTCCGCGACGAGGTGATCGTGTTGTTCGACGTGGTCATCGAAAGCGCGCAATGCGGTATCCGCAAGCCCGACCCGCGCATCTATGCGCGGATGGTCGAGGCGATCGGCGTGGAGGCCGGCGCCTGCGTGTTCCTCGACGATCTCGGCGTCAATCTCAAGCCGGCGCGGGCCATGGGCATGGCGACGATCAAGGTCGACGATCCGAGCGAAGCGATTGCCGAACTCGAACGGCTGGTCCGGTTTCCGCTGCGCTGAGCCGGCCTACAGATACGCGATCTGGATGGTCTCGGCGACAAGGGCCGGCTTCGTCTCGCCTTCGATCTCGACCTTGCAGTCGTAGACGAAGCGGATGCCGCCCGCGATCGATTCCGCCTCCTTCAGCGTCAGGTGCAGGCGGACGCGCGCGCCGGACGGGACCGGGGCGGAAAAGCGCACCCGATTCGAGCCGTAATTGATCGTGCGGCTACGTCCGCCGACCGACAGTATCGCTTGCATCATGCGCGGCAGCAGCGAAAGCGTGAGGTAGCCATGCGCTATGGTGCGCCCGCCCGGCATCTCGCGCTTGGCCCGCTCGACATCGACATGGATCCACTGATGGTCGCCGGTTGCCTGCGCGAACGCGTCGATGGTCGCCTGGTCGACCGTGATCCAGGGACTCGTGCCCAGCAATTGGCCGACCAGGCCGAGAAGGTCGCTGGGGCTGGCGAGTTCGCGCATTTCCGCCCCTCACGCCGCCGCTTGCGCGCCCAGCGAGGCGAAGCCGGCGCCCGACTTGGCGAGGCCGGCGAGCAGCGGCGCGGGGCGCAAGCTCTCGTCGCCGCTGGCGGCGGCGAAGGTCTCGAGCCGCACGGCGATGCGGCCGAGCCCGACCAGGTCGGCATGGAACATCGGCCCGCCCCGTGTCACCGGCCATCCATAGCCGTGCAGCCAGATCACGTCGATGTCGCTCGAGCGCGCGGCGATGCCCTCGGCGAGGATGCGCGCGCCCTCGTTGATCATCGGATAGACCAGGCGCTCGACGATCTCCTCGGCACCGATCGCGCGCCGCGCGACGCCGAGGCGGGCGGAGGTCTCGACGATCAGGCGCTCCACCTCCGGGTCGGGAACGGGCGTGCGGCCGTCGGCGCCGTAGGCGTAGAATCCCTTCTCCGCCTTCTGGCCGAATCGGCCCTGCTCGCACAACGCGTCCGCGATCGGGGCCTTGATCCCGCGCGCCTTGCGCGCTCGCCAACCCACATCGAGCCCGGCCAGGTCGCCGGTGGCGAAGGGTCCCATGCGGAAGCCGAAGCCGGTCATCGCCGCGTCGATATCCTGCGGCAACGCGCCCTCGAGCAGCAGGCGCTCGCCCTGCGCGCTGCGCCGCGCCAGCATCCGGTTGCCGACGAAGCCGTCGCAGACTCCCACCACCACCGGCACCTTGCCGAGCAGGGTGGCAAGCTCGACGGCGGTGGCCAGCGCGTCGGGCGCGGTGCGCGACCCGCGCACGATTTCGAGCAGGCGCATCACATTGGCCGGGCTGAAGAAATGCGTGCCCAGCACTTCGCCCGGGCGCGAAGTCGCGCCGGCGATTTCGTTCACGTCGAGATAGGAGGTGTTGGTGGCCAGCACCGCGCCCGGCCGCGCGATGCGGTCGAGCTGGCCGAACACCTGCTTCTTGAGCGCCATCTCCTCGAATACGGCCTCGATCACGAAATCGGCCTCGGCGGCGGCGGCGAGATCGGTACCGCCCGCGATCAGCCCCTGGCGGCGGACCGATTCGTCGGCCGGCAGGCTGCCGCGTTTGACCGAGGTCTCGTAATTGGCAGCGATCCGCGCGATGCCGCGCGCCAGCGCCTCGCCGTCGGTCTCGATCACCGCGACCGGTATGCCGGCATTGGCGAAGCACATGGCGATGCCGCCGCCCATGGTGCCGGCGCCGATCACCGCGGCTCGGCGCACCGGGCGCGCGGCCGTCTCGCGCGGAAGTCCCGGCACCTTGCGCGCCTCGCGCTCGGCGAAGAAGGCGTGACGCTGGGCCTTCGATTCGTCGGTCGCGACCAGATCGAGGAAGGACTGGCGCTCGGCCGCCATCGCCCCGTCGAATGTGGCGGTGGCGGCGTGGCGGATCGCGGCCACGCAAGTCTTGGCGGCGCGCGGATTAGTCGCCTTTTTGATCAGCGGCGCGGCGATGCGGTCGACGAGAGCGGGATCGGCACGCGCCTCGGCCAGCTTCTCGTCGCGCTCGCGCGTGCGCCGCCGTGTCTTCGGATCGAGCCCAAGCGCCCAGTCGATCGCTGCCGCCGGATAGGGACCGGAAAGCACGGCATCCAGCAGCCCGGCGTCGCGCGCCAGCGCGAGCGGGATCGGATCGCCCGACAGGATCGCCTCGATCGCCGCCCGAAATCCGATCAGACGCGGCAGCCGCTGGGTTCCGCCCGCGCCGGGCAGCAGGCCCAGCTTGATCTCGGGAAGCGCCAGCCGGGCCCCGTCCCAGGCGACGCGCCAGTGGCAGCCCAGCGCCAGCTCCAATCCTCCGCCCATGGCGACGCCCCGGATCGCCGCGACCACGGGCCTGGGGAAATCCTCGACCGCGGCGATGAGGTCGCGCAAGGCGGGCGCGCGCGGCGGCTTGCCGAACTCGGTGATGTCGGCGCCGGCCGAGAAGGCGCGTTCGTTGCCGGCGAGGACCACGACGCGCACGTCGCCATCCTCCCGCAGCTCGTCGAGCGCGCGGGCAATGCCCTCGCGCAGCTCGTGCTTCAGCGCATTCAGCGGCGCATTGCGCATGAGCACGACGCCGGCGGCGCCGTCCCGCAGCAGATCGACGCAAGGATTGATCGCCACCATGGCGGCGCGCGACTGGCGCCCCGAGATCAGGCGATCTCGAACAGGCCGGCCGCGCCCTGCCCGCCGCCCACGCACATGGTGACGACGACGTAGCGCGCGCCGCGGCGCTTGCCCTCGATCAGCGCGTGTCCAGTGAGCCGCGATCCGCTCATGCCGTAGGGATGGCCGATGGAGATCGCGCCGCCATCGACATTGAGCTTGTCCTGCGGGATGCCGAGCCGGTCGCGGCAATAGACCACCTGCACCGCGAAGGCCTCGTTCAGCTCCCACAGATCGATATCGTCCGTGGTAAGGCCGTGCCGCTTCAGCAGCTTGGGCACCGCGAAGACGGGACCGATACCCATCTCGTCGGGTTCGCAGCCCACCACCTCGAAGCCGCGATAGATGCCCAGCGGCGCGAGACCGCGGCGTTCCGCAAGGCTCTCGTTCATCACCACGCAGACGGAAGCGCCGTCGGACAGCTGGCTCGCATTGCCGGCGGTGATGAAATTGCCCTCGCCGGCCACCGGCTTGAGCGCGGCGAGTCCCTCGGGACTGGTGTCGGGTCGATTGCCCTCGTCGCGCGCGAGCGTGACCGCCTCGGTGCCGACCACCTTGCCCTGCTTGTCGACGAGATTCTTGGTCGTTTCCAGCGCCACGATCTCGTCGTCGAAGCGCCGTGCCTGCTGTGCCGCCGCGGTGCGCCGCTGGCTTTCCAGCGCATAGACGTCCTGTGCCTCGCGGCTCACCCCGTAGCGCTTGGCGACATTGTCGGCGGTCTGGATCATCGGCCAGTAGAGCTCGGGCTTGCGCTCGTCGATCCATTCCTCGCGCAGGCGATAGGAATTGCTGAAATCGTTCTGGCAGAGCGAGATCGACTCCAGCCCGCCGGCGACCAGCAGCTGCGCGTCGTCGGAGCGGATGCGCTGCGCCGCCATGGCGATAGTCTGCAAGCCCGACGAGCAGAAGCGGTTGACGGTCGCGCCCGCTACGGTGACGGGCAGACCCGCGCGCACCGCGCATTGCCGCGCGATATTGCCGCCCGCCGCGCCCTCGGGCCGCGCGCAGCCGATCAGCACGTCCTCGACCTCGCCCGGCTCGAGGCCGGCGCGGCGCACCGCCTCGGCCACGACATGGCCGCCCATGGTCGCGCCATGCGTGTTGTTGAAGGCGCCGCGATAGGCCTTGCCGATCGGCGTGCGCGCGGTCGAGACGATGACGGCCTGGCTCATGTCGATTTTCCTCCCCGCCTCGAATTCCGCAGGGCGATACAGGCTCGAGGCTGCCTCGTTTGTTCTATCAAAAGCGATCTGTTATCTCAAACGCGGCGAGCCCGCCTAACGATCCTGCCGGAGCGCCTGGCAAGATGAAGCGGTTGCCCTGGACGTTCTGGGAGGTGACGAGAAACTTGCTGATTTTGGCTGCCGTGGCCATCGCAATCCTGATAGCCCTCGAAAGCCAACAGTATCTTCGAAAGCTGAATTGGGGTTTCGGTCCTGATTGGGACTGCGACGATGCCGCGAGCGGCGGCCTAGTCTGTTTCAAGACCAAACCCCCACAATTGCATTAGGACATCTTTGAGGCAGGGCGGGGAGACGAGGGCACATGGCGATACGGTTCGACGGGCGCGTGGCGATCGTGACCGGGGCGGGCGGCGGGTTGGGCCGCGCGCACGCGCTGGCGCTCGCCGAGCGCGGCGCCAAGGTCGTGGTCAACGATCTTGGCGCGGCGCGCGACGGCAGCGGCGCATCCTCGGCGGCAGCCGATTCCGTCGTCGCCGAAATCCGGGCCAAGGGCGGCGAGGCGATGGCCGACGGCGCCAGCGTCGGCGATTTCGCGCAGGTCGCGGCGATGGTGGCGCGGGCGAAGTCCGCCTGGGGGCGTGTCGACATCCTGGTCAACAATGCCGGCATCCTGCGCGACAAGACCTTCGCCAAGATGGAGCTGGCCGATTTCCGCGCCGTGCTCGAAGTGCATCTGATGGGCTCGGTGAACTGCTGCAAGGCGGTATGGGAGATGATGCGCGAACAGGGCTATGGCCGCATCGTGCTGACCACCTCCTCCTCCGGCCTCTACGGCAATTTCGGCCAGTCGAACTACGGCGCCGCCAAGGCGGCGATGATCGGGCTGATGAACGTGCTCCATCTCGAAGGCCGCAAGACCGACATCCGCGTCAACGCCCTGTCGCCGACCGCGGCGACCCGTATGACGGCGGATTTGATGTCGCCGGTCGCGCTGGAGCTGCTGGCGCCCGAGGCGATCTCGCCCGGCCTGCTCTACCTGGTCGGCGAGGACGCGCCCTCGCGCGTGATCCTGTGCGCGGGCGCGGGAACCTTCGCGCGCACCATCATCCACGAGACCGAGGGTGTCTATTTCGCCGAGCGCGACCGCACGCCGGAAGCCATCGCCGCGCATTTCGACGCGATCTCCGACACCGCGGGCGAGCTGGTGCTCACCGACGCGTTCGGCCAGACCGGGCGGTTCGTCGCCAAGGCCGCCGCGGCCAAGGGCATCGCGCTTAGCGCCGAGACGGATGCGCGGCCATGAGCCGCGATCTCGCCGCCGAGGGCTGGACCACGCGGCAGATGGGCGGCTTCGGCCAGCTGGTCGGGCCGCTGTGGGGCCGCGCCGAGGGAGCGGGCTGGGTGGTTGGGCTCCTGGTCGAGGAGCGCCATCTGAATAAGGGCGGGATCATGCATGGCGGGATGCTGTGCACGCTCGCCGACAGCGCGCTCGCCATGGTTGCCTGGGAGGGCGCCAAGCGCCGCCCCATCGCCACCATCCAGCTCAATGTCCATTTCGTCGATTCCGCCAAGAAGGACGATCTGCTCGAAGGCCGCTGCGAGGTGGTGCGCGCGACCCGCTCGCTGGTCTTCGTGCGCGGCCGGTTCAGCGTCGGCGAGCGCACCGTGGGCATGGCCGACGGCATCTGGAAGATACTCGGCGACACGCCGCTCCCGCCCGAGGCGCTGGGCTAAGGCTCTTCGCGCCGAACGACGAGCCTCACGCGCGCTCGAACACGATCTCCTGCGCCCCTTTCCACAGGGTCAGCTTGCCGAGCGCTGCCAGGTTCTCCTGCCCGTCGGTGATGGTGAGGAAGTGGTTGCCGGCGAGCTGCCCGACCTTGCTGGCGAAACGCACCGCGCCGTAAGCGAGCAGGATCTCGGTCTCGCTGAGGCCGCCGGGATGGAGGATGATGTCGCCCGGGGCGGGGTAGCTGGTGTGGTTCTCGTAGCCGAGCCCGAGATCGAGCTCGCCGAGCGGTATCCAGCAGCCCTCGCCGCTCCAGCGCACATGGATGATGCGCTCGCGATAGGGCAACAGCGAGGCGAACTTCGCGCAGGTCTTCGGCGCCAGCGCCCGCTCGAAACGGGCGCCGAAGGTGTACGGCCCGGCGATGATTTTCACGTCGCTCATGTCGATTCCCCCAGCCTCGCCCTCAATGCGTCGGCGCCGCGGCGACCTCGTGCCCGGCCATCATCTCGAGCGCGCGCACCAGCGCCGAATGGTCCCAGCCCTCGCCGTCATGCGCCACGCAGGCGTTGAACAGCTGCTGGCAGGTCGCGGTGTTCGGCAGGCTCACGCCCATCGACCGCGCCGCGGCCAGCGCCAGGTTCAGGTCCTTCTGGTGCAGTCGGATGCGGAAGCCCGGATTGAACGTCCGCTTGATCATGCGCTCGCCATGCACTTCGAGGATGCGCGAGGCGGCAAAGCCGCCCATCAGCGCCTGACGCACCTTGGCCGGATCGGCGCCCGCCTTCGAGGCGAAGACCAGCGCCTCGCCCACTGCGGCGATGGTCAGCGCGACGATGATCTGGTTGGCGACCTTGCAGGTCTGCCCGTCGCCATTGCCGCCGACCAGGGTGATGTTCTTGCCCATCAGCTCGAAATACGGACGGACCTTGTCGAACACCGCCTGCGGCCCGCCGACCATGATGGTGAGCGAGGCCTGCTTCGCGCCCACCTCGCCGCCGGAGACCGGCGCGTCGAGATAATCGCAGCCCTTTTTGTTGATCTCGGCGGCGAAGAGTTTGGTCTCGATCGGCGAGACCGAGCTCATATCGACAACGATCTTGCCCGGCGACAGCCCCTCCGCGACACCGTCGGGATCGAACAGAACGCCGCGGACATCGGGCGTGTCGGGAACCATCAGAATGACGGTCTCAGCACGCTCGGCGATCTCCTTGAGGGTGTCGCAGACGGTGGCGCCCGCTTCGCGCACATTCGCCG
>JASHSH010000322.1 GCA_030040955.1 Rhodospirillales bacterium | reverse complement strand
CAAGGGCAACGGACGCTCCCTGCGCGTGGTGGGCGCGCGCGGCAACAATCTCCAGAATCTGACGGTCGATATCCCGCTCGGCACCTTTACCTGCGTCACCGGGGTCTCCGGCGGGGGCAAATCCACCCTGGTGGTCGAGACGCTCTACAAGGCGCTGGCCCGGCGCCTGTATGGCGCGCGCGAGCACGCGGCGGCGCACGACCGGATCGACGGGGTCGAGCATATCGACAAGGTCGTGGATATCGACCAATCGCCGATCGGCCGCACGCCGCGCTCGAACCCGGCCACCTACACGGGCGCATTCACACCCATCCGCGACTGGTTCGCCGGCCTGCCCGAGGCGCGCGCCCGAGGCTATGGGCCGGGCCGATTCAGCTTCAACGTGAAGGGCGGCCGCTGCGAAGCCTGCCAGGGCGATGGATTGATCAAGATCGAGATGCACTTCCTGCCCGATGTTTATGTGCAATGCGATGTCTGTAAGGGCCGGCGGTATAACCGAGAGACGCTGGAAATCCATTTCCGCGACAAGAGCATAGCCGACGTTCTCGACATGACGGTTGAGGAAGGGGCCGAATTCTTCAAGGCCGTCCCGGTGATACGCGAGCGTCTCGAGACTCTGAATCGGGTCGGGCTCGGCTATATCCACCTCGGCCAGCAGGCGACCACGCTTTCGGGCGGCGAGGCGCAACGCGTGAAGCTGGCCAAGGAGCTTGCGCGCCGGGCGACGGGCCGCACGCTCTATATCCTCGACGAGCCGACCACCGGGCTCCACTTCGACGATGTGAAGAAGCTGCTCGAAGTGCTCCAGGCCCTGGTCGAGCATGGCAACACGGTGTTGGTGATCGAGCACAATCTGGAAGTGGTAAAGACCGCCGACTGGATTATCGATCTTGGCCCCGATGGCGGGGATGCGGGGGGCCGGCTGGTCGCAACGGGATCGCCCGAGCAGGTCGCGGGCGTGCGGGCGAGCTATACCGGCCAGTACCTAGCGTCCTACCTCAAGGTGAAGGCGCGCCGCCGGGCCGGCTGAGCGAAAGGGGACGAATATGTCGATCCGGCGCGATCTGCTCAGCTGGCAATGGTCGGTCTATCCCGGCACGCATACGACGCGCACGAATTTGCTGATTCATCTGGCGACGGCACCGTTGTTCTGGATCGGCGTCGTGGCGCTGATCTGGGCCGCGGCCGGCGGCGGCATCTGGCCGCTGATCGGCGGTATCGTGCTGCTGATCGTTCCGGTCATGGCGCAGGGTTCCGGCCACAAGCGCGAGCCGGCCACCCCTGCCCCTTTCCTCGGCGCCGACGATTTCGTCACCCGATTCTTCTTCGAGCAGACGGTCACGCTTCCCCGTTACGTGCTTACCGGCGGCTGGGCGCGCGCCTTCTCGGCGGCGTCCCGCGCGGGCAGCTAGTCGCCGACTCCGGCCAGGCTGGACAAGCGCCGTTCCTTCCCCCGATAGTGGTCACGGTTCCGCGGCGCATCCAAAGGTTGCCGGCGGAATGCGGGGCCGATAGGGGCGTGCATGATCCGAATCCTCGCCTGGGCGGCCGCCATCCTTGTGCCAGTTCTCCTCGCCGGCTGCGCGCGGCCCGCGCCAAATCAAATACAGGCCAGGACGGACCAATACAGCCCGAGCGTCGAGGTCGACAGCGCCTATGTGCAGGTCGACACCGGCAATCTGGCGCGGCACGGCTGGTTCCTGCAAAGCTTCGTCAACCGGCAGACGCGCGCCGTCAGCCACCGGCTGTTCTTCGAGGCCGTCTACCCGCCGCCGCTCGAATATTTCGATTCCGCCTTCGACGACACCGCGAAGCCGCTGCCGGTCGTCAATCTGTTCCGCTCGCGCGGCTGCGTGAGCGAAGGCTGCACCGACGAGGAGCGCGTCGGCATTCTGCTCGACGAGGCGATGTTGCGCGAACGCATGGGCAGCGGGCTCACCGTGAAAATCGCCTCCCGGCATGGCGAGGCCTACGAGCTGGCCGTCGGCACCGACATCATCCGCACGCAGCTCGACAAGATCGCGAAGGTCCTGGGCTCCGCCTATGTGGCCGGCGCGCCCGGCGCCGATCTCTCCTCGCCTCCGCTGCTCGGCGTGCATCCGATCCCGCTGCCCGCCGACAATGCAGCGCGTATCGCCAACCCATCGCTGGTCGGGCTGCTGGTGGTCGCGGTCGATCGGGGGCTTGCCGCCGAGCGGGCGGGAATCCGGGTCGGCGACGTGATCACCGACTATGACGGAAGACCCGTCGCTACCGTCGAGGATCTGAAGGCCGCGATCCTGAACGGCGGGCGCGGCCGGGCGATACCGGTGGGCGTGGTGCGGGTCGGCGAGACGCGGCGGGTGACGGTCAACGTCACTCTGTAGCGGCTACGGCAGGGTTTGCACGCGGAGCTGCCGCAGCCGGTCGCCGGTCACGATATCGTAGCGGCACAGCGCGTCATCGACCGTCTTGGCGGTGATCGCGCGCCATACCGCGAGCGCCTGGGCGCGATCGGCGTACGGACCGAACACTTCGAGCTCCCTGCCCTTGGCGAGATGCGAAAAATCGGTGGCGGAATATTCGCCGCCGGCGACGAACCATTCCTCGGCGGGATGTTCCTCGACCGCGCGCACATAGTACCGGACCATGCAATTGTCGACCGACTTGGCCGAAAGCGACCGCCACAGCGCCATCGCCTCGACCCGCGGCATCGGCCCGTAGCGTTCGGCCACCACTCCCTCAACCAGCGCGGTGAAGCTGGTATCGGCATATTCGCCGCCGATCACGTTGAACAGGGTTTCGGCCATGTTCCCTGGGGCACCTCCACTATCCCTTTGTTTATAGGGGTTTTCCGCGCGCCTGCCAATGTGGCGGATCGCTCCTCCTATCCGCTCGCCCCGGGACGACGTAGATTCCGATCATGCGCGAAGTCCATGTGATCGGCGGCGGGCTCGCGGGCAGCGAGGCGGCCTGGCAACTCGCGCGTTCCGGCATCCCGGCCGTGCTGCACGAGATGCGCCCGGTCCGCTCGACGCCCGCCCATGTCACCGGCCGCCTGGCCGAGCTGGTCTGCTCGAACTCCTTCCGCTCCGACGATGCCGAACACAACGCGGTCGGGTTGCTGCACGAGGAGATGCGCAGGCTCGATTCGCTGATCCTTGCGGCGGGCGACGCGCACCGCGTGCCGGCCGGCGGCGCGCTCGCCGTGGACCGGGAGGGATTTTCCACCGCGGTCGAGTCCGCGCTGCTCGCGCATCCGCTGATTTCGCTGCGCCGCGAGGAAATAGCTTCGCCGCCGGCCGACTGGGACTCGGCGATCGTCGCCACCGGACCGCTCACCTCGCCCGCATTGGCCGAGTGCGTCGCGACGCTCACCGGCGCCAAGTCGCTGGCCTTCTTCGACGCGATCGCGCCCATCGTCCTGCGCGACAGCATCGATTTCTCCCGCGCCTGGTACCAGTCGCGCTACGACAAGGGCACCGGCACCGACTATATCAACCTGCCGCTCACCCGTGCCGAATACGATGCCTTCGTCGATGCCCTCCTGGCGGGCGAGCGCCATCTCCCGAAGGACTGGGAGGGCACGCCCTTCTTCGAGGGCTGCCTACCTATCGAGGTGATGGCCGAGCGCGGCCGGCTCACATTGGCGCACGGTCCGATGAAGCCGGTCGGGCTCACCGATCCGCGCAATCCCGGCCGGCGCTCCTACGCAGTGGCGCAGCTTCGCCAGGACAACGCGCTGGGCACGCTTTACAACATGGTCGGGTTCCAGACCATGCTGAAACATGGCGAACAAGTCCGAATCCTGCGCACCCTGCCCGGCCTGGCCGAGGCGGAGTTCGCGCGCCTGGGCGGAATGCATCGCAACACATTCCTGAATTCGCCGCGCCTGCTCGACGATACGCTGCGGCTGAAGGCACGGCCGGGCTTGCGCTTCGCCGGCCAGATCACCGGCTGCGAAGGTTATGTCGAGAGCGCGGCCATCGGCCTGCTCGCGGGACGCTTCGCCGCGGCCGAGCGGATGGACCGCGTCCCCTCGCTGCCCCCTCCCACCACCGCGATCGGCGCGTTGCTCGCCCACATCACCGGCGGCGCCAAGGCCGAGACGTTCCAGCCGATGAACGTGACTTTCGGCCTGTTCCCCGACCCGCCCGGCGAATCGGATGCGCATGGCCGGACGGCGCGCGGCCGCGAGCGCAAGCGGCTTTACGCGGTCCGCGCCCGCGTCGACCTCGCGCGCTGGATCGAAGGGGGCCACGCGCTCGCGGCTCAGTAGCGCCGCGTCAGGGCGGCGGCGAGCAGGCGCGCGACGGGCGGGCGCGTCGTCGACCATGTCGTATCGGCGAGGTCGAAACGGACCCGCCGCAGGCGTCCGAGATAGGAATTCGCCAGCGTGACGATGAGAAGCGCGGAAACCCCGCCGCGCGGCAGACTTCCGCGCACCGCGCGGGCGGCGGCGACATGGTGCCGCGCCCGCTCGGCTACCGCCTCGCCCACCTTCGCGAGCGAGGCGCGCGTGGCGGCGGCCAAGAGATCGGTCGGCGCGATGCCTTCGCCCGCCAGCAGATCACCCGGCAGAAAGACTCGACCTTGCGCGGCATGGAAGGGCACGGCGCGCAGCAGCCCGGTGAGCGCCCAGGCGATCCCGGCATGCAGCGTGACGCGCTCCGCCGCCTCGCCACGTTGGCCAAGCACCTCCAGCGCGAGCGCCACCAGCGTGGATGAGGTTCCCCGCGCGTAGGCTTCGAGCGCTTCCATGTCCGCCGGCGGTCCGTTGACCAGATCGGCGGCGCGCGCGTCGATCAGCCGGTCGAACTGGTTTCGGCTCAAGCCGTGCCGGGAGATGGCCGATCCAATCGCCCGCGCCACCGGATGGGCGAGATCGCCGCAGCTATAGAGTCTCTCGATCGCGTCGCGCCACCATTGCAGGCGCATTTCGCCGAGCAGCGGTTCGCTCACCGATTCGCGCACCCGCGCGATCTCGGAATTGAATGCGTAGAGCGCGAACAGGCCGGCGCGCGGTTCGGCCGGCGCGAACAGCGCGGTGACGAACCGGTCGCGGTCGTGCCGTCTTACTTCGCCGGCAAGCCCGGCCGCGTCGCTTGCCCGGTCCCGGGCCACGCTAGCTCACGGCATTTCGAGTCCGGCGCGCCTTCCGATGGCATGCAACCTATCGAGCGCGACGAAGACGGTCCGATAGAACACGTAGGTGAAGAAAATAAGATTCACGCCCGGGATACAGGTCAAGATCGCCCACAGAACAGGATTGCCGCCCACCCGCCGCGCGAGAAAATAGTTGCCGATCACGTGCGGAATGACGATCAGCACCATGAACAGAATGAAGTAGGTGACGACGATCCCGATGACCGCCGCTGGCGCCATGGTCGCTGGCTGCATTGTTCCCTCCCGGAACCGCCGGCCGCCGTCCCGATGAAGGCCGCCGCGACGGCGCGCGAACTCTACCCGAAACGGTTGTCGCGCCGGAAGCCGGTGGGCGGCAGACGTCCCGCCCCGCCCCGATTTCCCACCCATGCGGCGAGCTGCTTCTCGGTGCGCGTGCGATCGCCCGTCCCGCCTTGCCTCCAGGTCAGCCCCTCGTCGAGCAGGAACACACGCACGTCGGAGGTTCCGCCCTGGCGGTATTTCTGGAGGATCACGCCGCGGCCGCGCGCCAGCTCGGGCACGTCTTTGAGGGGGAAGATCAGCAGCTTCCGGTTCGTTCCGATGATAGCGACCGAATCTCCCTCGGCGGAGACGCAGAAGCCCGCGCTTTCGCCCTCGGCGAGATTGAACACCTGCTTGCCGGCGCGGGTCTGCGCCAGCACCTCGTCCGACCTCACCAGGAATCCGCGCCCGGTCGAGGACACCAACAGCAGGCGCTGGTCCGCGCGATAGGTGAGCATGGCGACCGCGCTCGCCTCGTTCGGCAGGTCGATCATCAGGCGGAGCGGCTCGCCATGTCCCCGACCGCGCGGCAGCTTATCGCCCGGGATCGTGTAGAAGCGGCCGTTGGAGGCGAACACCAGGAACTTGTCGGTGGTGGCGGCGCGCAGCTGGATCAACGGCCCGTCGCCCTCCTTGAAGCGCAGCTCGTCCTCGCCGTGGCCGCGCACCGCGCGCAGCCAGCCCTTCTCGGAGAGCACGACGGTGATGTCCTCGCGCTCGATGGTGGCCTCGATCGGCACGATCACCGGCGCGGGCGCTTCGCCGATCCGCGTGCGGCGCTTGCCGAGCTTGGTCCTCTCGCCGAAACGCTCCTTGATCGAAGCAATTTCCTTGGCGATGGCCTTCCACCGCTTCGGCTCGCTGCCCAGAAGCCCCTCGATCTCGGCGCGTTCGGCCGCCAGCTTGGCATGCTCGCCCTTGATCTCCATCTCCTCGAGCCGACGCAGGCTGCGCAGCCGCATATTGAGGATCGCTTCGGCCTGCGCATCGGTCAGGTCGAAGGCCTTCATCAGCTTCGGCTTGGGCTCGTCCTCGCGGCGGATGATGCGGATCACCTTGTCGATGTCGAGATAGGCCTTGAGATAGCCTTCCAGCACCTCCATGCGCCGGCCGATGCGGTCCAGCCGATGTTCCGAACGCCGCCGCAGCACTTCATGGCGATGGTCGAGGAAGGCGCGCAGCACCTCCTTCAGGTTCATCACCCGCGGCACCGAGCGCGCGTCGAGCACGTTCATGTTGAGCGGGATGCGGGATTCGAGCTCGGTTTGGCGGAACAGCTGCTCCATCAGCACCGCCGGCTCGACCGTGCGGCTCTTCGGCTCGAGCACGATGCGCAGCTCGGCCGCCGATTCGTCGCGGGCGTCGCCGAGGAGGGGCAGCTTGCGCGCCTCGATCAACTCGGCGATATGCTCCATCAGGCGCGATTTCTGCACCTGGTACGGGATTTCGCTGACGATGATCTGCCAGGCGCCGTGCGAGAGCTTCTCCTGGCGCCAGCGCGCGCGCAGGCGGAAGCTGCCGCGGCCGGTCTTGTACGCATCCAGGATCGCCGCACGGGATTCGACCAGCTCGCCGCCGGTCGGGAAATCCGGCCCCGGCATCGCCGCGACCAGTGTGTCGATGGCGCAGTTCGGATGCGCGATCAGATGCAGCAGCGCGGTGCAGATTTCGCCCGCATTGTGCGGCGGGACGCTGGTCGCCATGCCGACCGCGATGCCGGAGGCGCCGTTGGCGAGCAGATTCGGGAAGGCGGCCGGCATGACCACCGGCTCGACTTCGCTGCCGTCATAGGTGGGGCGAAGATCGACGGAATTCTCGTCGATCCCCTCCATCAGCGCGGCGGCGACCTGGGTGAGCCGCGCCTCGGTGTAGCGCATGGCCGCGGCGGTATCGCCGTCGATATTGCCGAAATTCCCCTGCCCTTCGACCAGCGGATAGCGGACCGCGAAATCCTGGGCGAGGCGCACCAGCGTGTCGTAGACCGCATTATCGCCGTGCGGATGGTATTTGCCGATCGTGTCGCCGACCACGCGCGCGCATTTCTTGAAGCCGGTCTCGGGATCGAGCCGCAGCTCCCGCATCGCGAACAGCAGGCGCCGGTGCACCGGCTTGAGTCCGTCGCGCACGTCGGGCAACGAACGCGAGACGATGGTGGAGAGCGCATAGGACAGATATCGCTCGCCCAGCGCCTCGGCGAGCGG
>JASHSH010000321.1 GCA_030040955.1 Rhodospirillales bacterium | reverse complement strand
AACATCCAGGCGCCCATGTTGCCGGGCTCCTCCTGGCACCAGATCACCTCGGCCTTGGGGTAGCGCGCGATGTTCCGCTGCACCGTGTCCTTCGGCCAGGGATAGAGCTGCTCGATGCGCACCAGGGCGATGTCGTCGATGCCGCGCTTGGCGCGCTCCTCGACCAGGTCGTAATAGACCTTGCCCGAGCACAGGATGACGCGGCGGACCTTGCCGTCGGCGGCGAGCTTCGCCGGATCGGGCATCACCCGGATGAAGCGCGAGCCCGGCCCCATCTCGTCGAGCGGGCTCACCGCGAGCTTGTGCCGCAGCAGCGATTTCGGCGTCATCACGATCAGCGGCTTGCGGAAGTTGCGCCGCACCTGCCGGCGCAGCCCATGGAAATAGTTGGCCGGCGTGGTGAAGTTGCAGACCTGCATATTGTCCTCGCCGCAGAGCTGCAAATAGCGCTCGAGCCGCGCCGAGCTGTGCTCGGAGCCCTGGCCCTCGTAGCCGTGCGGCAGCAGCATGACGAGCCCCGACATGCGCAGCCACTTGGCCTCGCCCGAGGCGAGAAACTGGTCGATGATCACCTGCGCGCCGTTGGCGAAGTCGCCGAACTGGCCCTCCCACAGGGTGAGACCGCTCGGCTCGGCCAGGCTGTAGCCGTATTCGAAGCCGAGCACGCCGGCCTCGGACAGCAGCGAGTCGATCACCTCGAAATTCGCTTGGCCGTCGCGGATATGGTTGAGCGGCACGTACCGCGCCTCGTTCTCCTGGTCGACCAGGACCGAGTGGCGTTGCGAGAAGGTGCCGCGCCCCGAATCCTGACCCGACAGGCGCACATTCGTGCCCTCGACCAGCAGGCTGCCGAAGGCGAGCGCCTCGCCGGTGGCCCAGTCGATGCCCGCGCCGCCGTCGATCGCCTTCCGCTTGGCCTCAAGCTGGCGGACGATCTTGGGATTGGCGTGAAAATCCTCGGGGACGTGGCTGAGCGCGCCGCCGACCAACTTCAGCGCCTCAAGGCCGACGCTGGTCTGGTCCTCGCGCATCTCCTCCTCGTCGGTGAGCGAGCCCAGCCCGGCCCACTTGCCTTCGAGCCAGTCGGCCTTGTTTACCTTGAACGATTTGGCGGCCTGGAAGTCTCCCTCCAGCCGCTGCTGGAAGGCCTTGGCGATCCCTTCGGCCTCCTCGGCGGTGACCACGCCTTCGGCGATCAGCCGTTTGGCGTAGATTTCGCGGGTGGTCGGTAGCTCGGCGATCCGGCGGTACATAAGCGGCTGGGTGAAGGCGGGCTCGTCGCTTTCGTTGTGGCCGTGGCGCCGGTAGCAGACCATGTCGACCACCACATCGACGCGGAACTGCTGGCGGAACTCGGTGGCGATTCGCGCCACATGGACCACCGCCTCCGGATCGTCGCCGTTCACGTGGAAGATCGGCGCCTGCACCATCTTGGCCACGTCGGTGCAATAGGGTCCCGAGCGCGAATATTGCGGCGAGGTGGTGAAGCCGATCTGATTGTTGACGACGAAGTGCAGCGTGCCGCCCGTGGTGTAGCCCTTGAGCTGGCTCATCGCGAAGCATTCGGCGACGATGCCTTGGCCGGCGAATGCGGCGTCGCCATGCATCAGCAGGCCGAGCACTTGGGTGCGGTCGGCGTCCTTGCGTTGCGCCTGCTTGGCGCGGACCTTGCCGAGCACCACCGGATCGACCACCTCGAGATGCGATGGGTTCGCGGTCAGCGACAGGTGCACCACGTTGCCGTCGAAATCGCGGTCGGCCGAGGTGCCGAGATGGTATTTGACGTCGCCCGAGCCTTGCACGTCCTCGGGCTTGGCGTCGTTGCCCTGGAATTCCGACAGCAGCGCGACATAGGGCTTCTTCATGAAGTTGGTGAGCACGTTCAGCCGGCCGCGATGCGGCATGCCGATCACCACTTCCTTGACGCCGAGCTGGCTGCCGCGCTTGAGGATCTGTTCCAGCGCGGGAATCAGCGTCTCGGCGCCGTCGAGCCCGAAGCGCTTGGTGCCGGTGTATTTGACCTGAAGGAAATGCTCGAGCCCCTCGGCTTCGATCAAGCGTTCGAGGATCGCCTTCTTGCCCCGTTCGGTGAACTGGGTCTGGTTGTGCTCGGCCTCGATGCGCTTCTGGATCCAGCCCTTCTGCTCGGGGTCCTGGATATGGCTGAACTCGACCCCGATGGTGCCGCAATAGGTCTCCTTCACCACCTGGATGATCTGGCGCAGGGTGGCGGTTTCGAGCCCGAGCACGTTGTCGATGAAGATGGTGCGGTCGAGATCGGCCTCGGTGAAGCCGAAGAAGCGGAAATCCAGTTCGGGCGGCGGCGGCGCGTTCTTGGGCAGCTTGAGCGGATCGAGGTCGGCGGCGAGATGGCCGCGGGCGCGGTAGGCGCGGATCAGCATCAGCGCGCGCACCGAATCGGTGGTGGCACGGCGCATCTCGGCGACCGAGAGGCCGCCGCCGGGCGCGGCCGCCGGCTTGGCCGCCGCCGGCGCGTCGGGGTCGCGGACGCCGATGACCTTGGCGCCGTTCACGCCCCAGGGCGCGCCCTTGATCTCGGCCAGCACGGAGCGTCCGTCGTCGCCGAGCTCGCGGAAAAAGGCCGCCCAGCCGGGATCGACCGAGGCGGGGTCGCCGCTGAATTTCGCATACAATTCAGCGACGTAGGTGGCGTTGGCGCCGGTGAGGACGGAGGCTTGGCTGTCTTGCATCGGATACGGAGGGCGGGGCTTCTCTCCCCGCCCGCTCCCTGGTTGGCGGCACGGCCGGCGGCGGGCGGAGCCCGCGCCGTCCGGCTCAGCCGCGCAGCGTCTTTAACATAGTGCTGCCGAGCGACGCGGGCGAGTCCGCGACCACGATGCCGGCGCCCTTCATCGCCTCGATCTTGTCCCCCGCGCCGCCCTTGCCGCCCGAGATGATGGCGCCGGCATGGCCCATGCGGCGGCCGGGCGGAGCGGTGAGACCGGCGATGAACCCGACCACCGGCTTCTTGACCTTGCTCTTCTTCAGCAGATCGGCCGCATCCTCCTCGGCGCTGCCGCCGATCTCTCCGATCATCACGATTGCCTTGGTTTCCGGGTCGGCCAGGAACAGCTCCAGGCAGTCGACGAAATTGGTGCCGTTGATCGGATCGCCGCCGATGCCGATGCAGGTGGTCTGGCCGAGCCCGGCGGCGGTGGTCTGCGCCACCGCCTCGTATGTGAGCGTACCGGAGCGCGAAACGATGCCGACCACGCCGCGGCTGTGGATGTGGCCGGGCATGATGCCGATCTTGCACTCGCCCGGAGTGATCACGCCGGGGCAGTTGGGCCCGACCAGGCGCGTCTTGCTGCCCTTGAGCGCCTGCTTGACCGGGACCATGTCGAGCACCGGGATGCCCTCGGTGATGCACACCACCAGCGGCACCTGGGCGTCGACCGCCTCGAGGATCGCGTCCGCCGCGAACGGCGGCGGCACGTAGATCACCGAGGCCGTCGCCCCGGTCTCCTTCACCGCCTCGTGCACGGTGTTGAACACCGGCAGGTCGAGATGGCGGTTGTAGCCTTTGCCGGGCGTCACGCCGCCGACCATCTTGGTGCCGTAGGCGATCGCCTGCTCGGAGTGGAAGGTGCCCTGCGCGCCGGTGAAGCCCTGGCAGATGACGCGGGTTTCCTTGTTGACGAGGACGGCCATCAGGCGGCCTCCCGCACGGCCTTGACCACCTTGGCGGCGGCGTCGGCCAGGTTGTCGGCGGCGATGATGGGCAGGCCCGATTCCGCCAGGATCTTCTTGCCGAGATCGACATTGGTGCCTTCGAGCCGCACCACCAGCGGCACGTTGAGGCTGACCTCGCGCGCGGCGGCGACCACGCCCTCGGCGATCACGTCGCAGCGCATGATGCCGCCGAAGATGTTGACCAGGATGCCCTCGACATGCGCATCCGAGAGAATCAGCTTAAACGCCGTGGTGACGCGCTCGCGGGTGGCGCCGCCGCCGACGTCGAGGAAGTTTGCCGGCGATCCGCCATAGAGCTTGATGATGTCCATCGTCGCCATCGCCAGTCCGGCGCCGTTCACCATGCAGCCGATCGAGCCGTCGAGCTTGATGTAGTTGAGCCCGTGGCGCGCGGCTTCCAGCTCGGCCGGGTCCTCCTCGGACTCGTCGCGCAGCTCGGCCACGTCCTTGTGGCGGAAGATGGCGTTGTCGTCGAAGTTCATCTTGGCGTCGAGCGCGATCACGTCGCCCGCGCCGGTGACCACCAGGGGGTTGATCTCGACGGTCGAGCAATCGTAGGCGACGAAGGCCTTGTACATGGCGGTGATGAAATTGACCGCCGCGGTCACCTGCTTGCCCTCGAGCCCGAGTCCATAGGCCAGCTTGCGGCCGTGCCAGGCCTCGATCCCGGTCACCGGCTCGACCGCGACGCGGAGAATCTTCTCCGGCGTGTGCGCGGCCACTTCCTCGATCTCGGTCCCGCCCTCGGTCGAGGCCATGATGGTGATCTTGCCGTTGCCGCGGTCGACCAGCATGCCGACATAGAGCTCGCGCTTGATGTCGCAGCCTTCCTCGATATAGACGCGGCGCACTTCCTTGCCCGCGGGACCGGTCTGCCGCGTGATCAGGATATGGCCGAGCATCGACTGGGCGATGCGGCGCACCTCGTCGGCCGACTTGGCCAGGCGGACACCTCCGCCCTCCTTCTCCGCGCCTTTGAAATATCCCTTGCCGCGGCCGCCGGCATGGATCTGCGACTTCACCACCCAGACCGGGCCGCCTAGATCGTGAGCGACATGCTCGGCCTCGGCCGGAGTATAGGCGACGCCGCCCTTCAGCACGGTGACGCCGTAGCTCGCGAGCAGCTTCTTGGCTTGGTATTCGTGGATGTTCATCGGCGCCTCGCTCGCTGCGGACGGGCGTTCACTTGGGCATCAGTTCCTTGGACTTGGCGATCAGGCCGCGCACCGATTCCACCGACTTGGCGAAGGCGGCCTGCTCGGACTTGTTGAGCTGAATCTCGACGATCTTCTCGACCCCGTTGGCGCCGATCACCGTGGGTACGCCGACATAGATGCCCTTCAGCCCGTAGGCGCCCTTGACCCAGGCGGCGCAGGGCAGCACGCGGCGCTGGTCGTGCAGATAGCTCTCGGCCATCTGGATCGCCGCCGAGGCCGGCGCGTAGAAGGCCGACCCGGTCTTCAGCAGGCCGACGATCTCGGCGCCGCCGTCACGGGTGCGCTGGACGATCGCGTTCAGCCGCTCCTTCGTGGTCCAACCCATCTTGATCAGGTCGGGCAGCGGGATGCCGGCGACCGTGGAGTAGCGCACCAGCGGCACCATGGTGTCGCCATGCCCGCCGAGCACGAAGGCGGTGACGTCCTCGACCGAGACCTGGAACTCCTCGGCCAGGAAATAGCGGAAGCGCGCCGAGTCGAGCACGCCGGCCATGCCGACCACCTTGTTGTGCGGCAGGTCGGAGACCTCGCGCAGCACCCACACCATCGCGTCGAGCGGGTTGGTGATGCAGATGACGAAAGCGTTGGGCGCGTTCTTCTTGATGCCCTGGGCGACCTGCGAGATCACCTTGGCGTTGACGCCGATCAGATCGTCGCGGCTCATGCCCGGCTTGCGCGGCACGCCGGCGGTGACGATCACCACGTCGGCGCCGGCGATGCCCTCATAGGAATTGACGCCCTTGTAGGCCGCGTTGGCCGATTCGACCGGGGTGGATTCGGCAATGTCGAGCGCCTTGCCCTGCGGCACGCCCTCGATGATGTCGAACAGGACCACGTCGCCAAGCCCCTTCAAGCCGATCAGGTGGGCGAGCGTGCCGCCGATGTTCCCGGCGCCGACCAATGCGATCTTGCTGCGTGCCATCGGACATCTCCCCGAGCCGTCGGGGGATGGGATGGGCCGCTCCCCGGCGCCCCCAGACCGCCTCGACACTCGCCCGTCTAGCTACCCCGAATCGGGCATCCCGGCAAGGGGATGGACCGACGGCGCGGCGGATTCCCCGGATTCTACGCGGTGTTACGGCAGGTGCTGCTGCGCCAGATAGCCAGCCGACTTCATCTCCATCAGCCGGCTCACCGTGCGCTGGAATTCGAACGACCCGTCGCCCTCTGGATAGAGTTTCTCGGGCATCGCGGCGGCCGAGCAGATCAGGTGGACATTGTGCTCGTAGAGCGCGTCGATCAGGGTGACGAAGCGCTTGGCCGAGTCGCGCTGGTCCGGAGTGAGCAGCGGGATGCCGGACAGAATCAGCGTGTGGTTGTGCGAGGCGAGCGCGAGATAGTCGGACGGGCCGAGCGCGGCCTGGCACAGTTCGGCGAAGGTGAACCAGGCGACATGGTCGCCGGCCCTAGGCACCTTCACGTCGCGGCCCAGCACGAACAGCGTGTCGGGGCGCGGCGGCGTGCCCCAGTTGAGCTCGGCGAACGCGGCGGCCAGCGCGCCCTCCGATTCGGCTCCGTTGGGCACGAAAAAGGTCTGCCGGCCCTCGCTCCTGCCCAGCCGATAGTCGCGCTCGGCCGCCAGCTCGAGCACGTCCACCTTGTCCTTGATCAGCTGGATGAAAGGCAGGAAGCGGTCGCGCTGGAGTCCGTTCTTGTAGAGATCGTCGGGCGGGCGGTTGGAGGTGATCAGCAGCACCGCCCCGTCGGCGAACAGCCCCTCGAACAGGCGGCCGAGGATCATCGCGTCCGCGATATCGGTCACCTGCAGCTCGTCGAAGCAGAGCAGCCAGGAGGTGGCGACGATCTCGCGCGCGAGCCGCGGGATCGGGTCGGGGTCCTTCTGCGACTTGTCCTGGCGCATCGTGTGCAAGCGTTGCTGCACGTCGCGCATGAATTCGTGGAAATGCACGCGCCGCTTGCTCGCCACCGGCGCGGATTCGAAGAACAGGTCCATCAGCATGGACTTGCCCTTGCCGACTTCGCCGTACAGATAGAGGCCCTGCTTGCCGAGCGTGGTGATGCCGTCGTCGGCATACCAGGCGAGCTGCGGCGCGGTGCGGTGACCGAAGCCGAAGCGCGAGCGCCAGGCCTTCTCGCCGCTGCCGGGATCATAGTTGGCCACCGCCTTGGCCAGGCTTTCCAGTTTCTCGACCGCCATCGCCTGCACCGGATCGGGGCGCAGCTTGCCGTCGGCCAGCATGGTGCGGTAGGCGGCGAGCGGACCGATCACGGCGGGGACAAGCGGCGGGGACATGCGGGGTTCGGGCTCGGACGGGCGCGCGCGGATGTCCGCCGGAGCGGCGCCGGGAGCGGGCCGCTGCGGCGCGGTTCAGCCGTCGGCGACAATGCGCTTGATCAGCTGCTGCAGCGTTTCCTCGGCCTTGTCGTTGGCGACCTGGCAGGTGCCCGCGTTCTCGTGGCCGCCACCGCCATATTCCAGCATCAGCGCGCCGATGTTGGTCTTCGATGTGCGGTTGATGATCGACTTGCCCACGGCGAACACGGTGTTCTGCTTCTTCACTCCCCACATCACATGCATCGAGATGTTGCACTCGGGGAACAGCGCATAGACCATGAACCGGTTGCCGACATGCACGATCTCCTCCTTGCGCAGGTCGATCACCGCGAGGCGGCGGTGGATCTCGGTGCAGCGGCGCAGCTGATCCTTGAACTTGCCGTCCTGCTCCCAATAAAGGTCGACGCGCTCCTTCACGTCGGGCAGCGCGAGGATTTCCTCGATGCGGTGGTTCCGGCAATAGTCGATCAGGTCCATCATCAGCGCGTAGTTCGACTTGCGGAATTCGCGGAAGCGCCCCAGCCCGGTGCGCGCGTCCATCACGAAATTTAGCAGCGGCCAGCCGACCGGATAGAGAATCTCCTCCTTGGTGAATTTGGCCGAATCGCCTTTGTCGACCGCCGCCATCATCGGGCCGAACGATTCCGGGAAGGTCTTCTGGCCGCCGTAATGGTCGAACACCACGCGCGCGGCCGATGGCGCATCCGGGTCGATCACATGGTTGTCGTGCTTGCCGGTGCGCACCGTCTCCGACAGGTGATGGTCGAAGGCGAGGTGCACGCCCTCGACATAGGGAAGGTTGGTGGTGATGTCGCGGTTGGAGACCTCGATGACGCCGTCCTGCATGTCCTTGGGATGGACGAATTTGATCTCCTCGACCAGGTTGAGATGCTTCAAGAGCACCGCGCAGACCAGCCCGTCGAAGTCGCTGCGCGTGACCAGGCGGTACTTCTGCGTCATCCTTGTTCTCCTCCCCGCTTCGTCCGACGATAATAGCCAAGGAAACGGGCGGAACAACAATTTCAGGCGCCGCGGGCGCGAGGCGGGCCAAGGGATGCGGGAGCGCAGGTCGAAGTCGGTTCGCGTGGCCGCGGCGCTGGCCGCGCCCTTGCTGTACCTGCTCGCGGCCTGCGGCGGCGGCGACCCTTACGTGCTGAGCGACTATCGCTCGCACCAGCACGGCGTGGTCGAGGTCTGCTTCGACGAGGGCAAGTCCAGGCTCGCCGACGCGACCAGGCTGGCCGACGACGTGTGCAGGCAGTACGACCGGATGGCGGAGCTGGAATTGCGCCAGGCCGATCAGTGCAACTGGGCGACGCCGACGCTCGCCCTCTATTACTGCGTGGCGCGGCCGGGCGAGACCCCGGCCCCCCTGGTGCCGCAGCAGGCGCCGCTGCGGCGCAACCTCGCGCCCAGCCCGGGTCCCGGCGCGGGCACCGGAATGTGACGGCTACAGCCGGCGCTCGACCATCTTCTCCTTGATGCTCCCGATCGCCTTGGCCGGGTTGAGCCCCTTCGGGCAGGTCGAGGTGCAGTTCATGATGGTGTGGCAGCGATAGAGCCGGAACGGGTCCTCGAGCGCATCGAGCCGCTCGCCGGTGGCCTCGTCGCGGCTGTCGTGAATCCAGCGCGCGGCCTGGAGCAGGATGGCCGGGCCGAGATAGCGCTCGCCGTTCCACCAGTAGCTCGGGCACGAGGTCTGGCAGCAGAAGCACAGGATGCACTCCCACAGCCCGTCGAGCTTGGCGCGCTCCTCGGGGCTTTGCAGCCGCTCGCGGTCGGGCGGCGGCGGCGTCTCGGTCTGCAGCCAGGGCTGGATCGAGGTGAGCTGCGCGTAGGGCACCGAGAGGTCGGGCACCAGGTCCTTGACCACGGGCATGTGGGGCAGCGGGTAGATCTTCACCTCGCCCTTCACATCCTCGATCGGCTTCAGGCAGGCGAGCGTGTTGTGGCCGTCGATGTTCATCGCGCAGCTGCCGCAGATGCCCTCGCGGCAGGAGCGGCGGAAGGTGAGCGTCGAGTCGACCTCGTTCTTGATCTTGATCAGCGCGTCGAGAACCATCGGCCCGCAATCGGCGAGATCGATGTCGAACGCATCGAGCCGCGGATTGCCGGTCTCGTCCGGATTGTACCGGTAGATGTTGAAGCGGCGCGGAGTCTTGGCCCCCTGCGGCGCCGGGTGATTGCGTCCCGGCTGGACCTTGGAATTGGCGGGCAGTGCGAACTCGGCCATTTCGCTCCTCGCTGCGCGTCAGTAGACGCGCGCCTTCGGCTTGATGTACTCGACGTCCTTGGTCAACGTGTAGGCATGCACCGGCCGGTAGCCGAGCGCGACTTTGCCCTTGGCGTCGACCCAAGCCAGCGTGTGCTTCATCCACCCGACATCGTCGCGGGTGGGGAAATCCTCGCGCGCGTGCGCGCCGCGGCTCTCGCTGCGAGCCTCGGCCGAGTAGATCGTGGTCTTGGCGCAGTCGAGCAGGTTGGCCAGCTCGAGGGCCTCGATCAGGTCCGAGTTCCAGATCAGCGAGCGGTCGTCGATGCGCAGATCGGCGAACGAGTCGTAGGCTTCGTCGATCTTGCGGCAGCCCTCCCGCAGCGTGGCGGCGGTGCGGAACACCGCGGCGTCGTTCTGCATCGCGCGCTGGAGCGCGAGCCGGATCTGCGCGGTCCTGTGTCCGCCATTGGCGTTGCGCACGCGGTCGAGCCGCGAGGTGGCTAGATCGCCGGCGTCCTTCGGCAGCGGCCGATGCGCAGTCGCGGGTTTCAGCGTCGCGGCGGCGCGCAGTCCGGCGGCGCGGCCGAACACGACGAGATCGAGCAGCGAATTGGTGCCCAACCGGTTCGCCCCGTGCACCGACACGCAGGCCACCTCGCCGATCGCCATCAGGCCGGGACAGACCGCGTCGGGATCGGATTCGGTGGGGCGCAGCACCTCGGTGTGGATGTTGGTCGGCACGCCGCCCATGTTGTAGTGCACGGTGGGCAGCACCGGGATCGGCTCGCGCGTCACGTCGACGCCGGCGAAGATGCGCGCGGTCTCGGTGATGCCGGGCAGGCGCAGTTCGAGCGTCTCGGCGCCGAGATGCTCGAGATGCAGGTGGATATAGTCCTTGTCCTTGCCCACCCCGCGGCCCTCGCGGATCTCGACCGTCATCGCGCGGCTGACCACGTCGCGCGAGGCGAGGTCCTTCGCGGTCGGCGCGTAGCGCTCCATGAATCGCTCGCCGGTCGAGTTGGTGAGGTAGCCGCCCTCGCCGCGCGCGCCCTCGGTGATCAGGCAGCCCGACCCGTAGATGCCGGTGGGATGGAACTGGACGAACTCCATGTCCTGCAGCGGCAGCCCCGCGCGCGTCACCAGCCCGTGCCCGTCGCCGGTGCAGGTATGCGCCGAGGTCGCCGAGAAATAGGCGCGCCCGTAGCCGCCGGTGGCGAGCACGGTGAGATGGGCGCGGAAGCGGTGCAGGCTGCCGTCGTCGAGGTTGATCGCCACCGCGCCGCGGCAGGCGCCGTCCGGGTCCATGATCAGGTCGATGGCGAAATATTCGACGAAGAACTCGGCGTCGTGCTTCAGGCACTGCTGGTAGAGCGTGTGCAGGATCGCGTGCCCGGTGCGGTCGGCGGCGGCGCAGGCGCGCTGCACCGGGGCCTCGCCGAAGTTGCGCATATGTCCGCCGAACGGACGCTGATAGATGCGGCCGTCGTCGGTGCGCGAGAACGGAACCCCGAAATGCTCGAGCTCGTAGACCGCCGGCACCGCCTCGCGGCACATGTATTCGATCGCGTCCTGGTCGCCGAGCCAGTCCGAGCCCTTCACCGTGTCGTACATGTGCCAGCGCCAGTCGTCCTCGCTCATATTGCCGAGGCTCGCGCTGATGCCGCCCTGGGCGGCGACGGTATGGCTGCGGGTCGGGAATACCTTGGTGACGCAGGCGGTCTTGAAGCCGGCCGCGCCCATGCCGAGGGTGGCGCGCAGCCCCGCCCCGCCGGCGCCGATGACGAGGACGTCGTAGGTGTGGTCGACGAAGGAATAGGCGGCCATGCGCTCAGCCGCCCGCGAGCGCGACGCGCAGCACGGAAAGCGCCGCGAACACGGCCAGGATCAGCGTCGCGAACTTCATGGTCAGCAGCCAGGCGAGCTTGGCGCCCTCGCCGTGCACATAGTCCTCGATCACCACCTGGAGGCCGAGCTGGCCATGGTGGAACACGAAGCCGATCAGGATCAGCATCAGCGCGGTGTTGCCGGGATGGCCGATCCACGTTTTCCAGGTCGCGTAGTCGGCGCCGGCCAGCGAGATCACCGAGATCACGAACCAGACGGTGAGCGGGACCAGGCCGAGCGCGGTGATGCGTTGCTGCCAGAAATGCTCGACCCCCTCCTTCGCCGAGCCGAGACCGCGCACGCGGCCCAGGGGTGAGCGCAGGGCCATCGCCGCCCCCCTACCGCGCCAGCGCGACCGCCCAGGTCGCGACGGTGAGCAGCGCGGTCGCCGACAGCACGATCCAGTTCGCGCGATGCACTTGCGGAAGCTCGAAGCCCCGGCCGACATCCCAGACCAGGTGCCGGATGCCGTTGCACAGATGGTAGTAGAGCGCGACCGACCAGCCGAGCAGCAGCAGATAGCCGAGCCAGGAGCCGAGGAACGCGCTCATCCGCGCATAGGCCGCGGGGCTGTAGGCGCCGCTGCCCAGCCAGGCGGCGAGCAGGATGGTGCCGATCGCCAGTCCGACCCCGGTGATGCGATGCGTGATCGACATCATCGCCACCAGCGGCAGGCGGTAGATCTGCAGGTGGGGAGAGGTGGGCCGGGGGCGCGATGTCATTGAGTAGGCTCTTGAAATCGACCGCTTCGGCGGCCCGAAACCGAGCCGAGTTTGGGCGCAAGCCGGAGCGAAGTCAACTTGGCACGGCCATTGGTACTGTCTCAGTTCGCCTCCCCCTTCGAGACATTTTTCGCCTCATCCTTGTAACTTGAATTCGACCGCATCGGATAGGATCAGCGATGCGGGAGCGCAGGCCTACGGCGCGAGGCCGGACTCCTCGACCAGCAGTGCGATCTGCTGGGCGAGATCGAGCAGCCTTCGTGCCCGGCTGACATGCAACCCCTCGACCAGCTTGCCCTCGACCACGGCGACTCCGCTGCCCTTGGCGCGGGCGTCGGCATGCGCCGCGATGATGCGCTCGGCCGCGGCCAGTTCCGCGGTCGAGGGCGCGAAGATTCGGTTGGCGGGCGCGATCGTGCTCGGATGGATCAGCGTCTTGCCGTCGAAACCCATCTCGGCGGCCTGGCCGCATTCCGCTTCGAACCCGGCCAGATCCTCGACATCGAAATAGGGGCTGTCGAGGCAGGCGATGCCGGCGGCGCGGGCCGCCAGCAGCACATGGGCGAGCGCGGGCAGGAGAGCGGCCCGTCCGGGTGCGATACGCGCATGCAGGTCCTTCGATAGATCGGCCGCGCCTACGATGAAACCGCCAAGGCGCGGACTCGCCGCGGCGATCTCCTCCGCGCGCAGCACGCCGCGCGGGGTCTCGATCATGCACCAGAGCGCAAGCGCGTCGGGCGCGCCGGCCCGCGCGAGCAGCGAAGCCGCCTCGCGCACCGCGCCCGCCTCCTCCACCTTGGGCAGCACCACGCCTTGCGCGCCCGACTTCGCCGCCATGTCGAGATCGGCCCGGCCCCATTCGGTGGCCAGCGCGTTGACGCGAATCAGCAGCTCGCGCCGGCCGTACCCGCCCTTCGCCAGCGCGGCACGGGTATTGTCGCGCGCGGATGCCTTGGACTCGGGCGCGACCGAATCCTCGAGGTCGAAAATCAGCCCGTCGGCGGCGAGACCGCGCGCCTTGTCCAGCGCGCGCAAATTCGCGCCGGGCACGAACAGCATGCTGCGGCGTGGACGCGCTTGCGTTTCCATGCGCTTGGCCCTCCCCAGGCTTAGGGCGCTAGGGTATCGTCCGGCGCTGCGTTCCCTCAAGGCGGAGTTGGCGATGGAAACTGCGCGCGAGCTGCGCATCCGGCCATTGGAGGCGGGCGATCGCGCCGCTTGGTATCCGCTGTGGCGCGGCTACCAGGAATTCTACCGGGTCGACATCCCGGAGGCGGTGAGCGCGGAAACCTGGCGGCGTCTGCTCGACCCGGAGGAGCCGATGGCGGGCGCGGCCGCTTTGGCGGCGGGCGAGATCGTCGGCATCGTGCACTGGCTGTTCCACCGTTCCTGCTGGACGGTGGAGGACAGCTGCTACCTTCAGGACCTGTTCGTCGCGCCCGCGCTGCGCGGGAACGGAGTCGGCCGCCGCCTGATCGAGCATGTGCGCGACGCGGCCCGCGGGCGGGGCTGCACCCGGCTCTACTGGCACACGCACGAGACCAACGCGCGGGCGCGCCTGCTCTACGACCGGGTCGCCACCCTGTCCGGGTTCCTGCAATACCGCATGCAGGTGGGCTGACGGATTCCGGCCGCCCAGGTGAACATCCTCTCGATCCAATCGAGCGTGACCTGGGGCCATGTCGGCAACGCCGCCGCCATGCTCCCGCTCCAGCTTCTCGGCCACGAAGTGTGGCCGATTTATACCGTCCAGTTTTCCAACCATCCCGGCCATGGCGGCTTCCGCGGCCGGTTGTTCCCGCCCGCGCATGTGGACGAGCTGGTCGAGGGTCTGGCCGAACGCGGGCTGCTCGGCGAGATCGACGCGGTGCTGACCGGCTATCTCGGCGCGCCGGGCATGGGTCGGGCGGTGCTCGGGGCGGTTCGCCGGGTGCGCGAGGCAAATCCGCGCGCGATCTGGTGCTGCGATCCCGTGATGGGCGACGATGGGCGCGGGATCTACGTACGGCCCGGCGTCGCCGCCTTTTTTGCCCGCGCGGCCTCCGCCGCCGACATCCTCGCCCCCAACCGCTTCGAGCTCGAGCTGCTTGCGGCAACGCGGGCTGGCAGCCTCGACGAGGTCTTGCGGGCCGCGCGCGGCCTGATCGGGCGAGGGTCCCGGATGGTGGCGGTGAAGGGTCTGGGCCCGCCATGCGTGCCCAGGGGGCGCATCGGCGCCGCGCTGGTCACGCGCGAGCGGGCCTGGCTTGCGCACGCTCCCGAACTCGCGCTCGACCGACCGCCGAGAGGCAGTGGCGATGCGTTCGTGGCGCTCCTTCTCGGCCGATTGCTGGCCGGCGTCCTGCCCGGCCGGGCACTTGGCCTCGCGGTGTCGGGGTTGCATGCCTTGCTCGCCCGGGCCAAGCGCGAAGGAGCGCGCGAAATGCCCCTCGTGGCGGCGCGCCAGGCGCTGATCCGTCCGCCGCGCCTATACGTGGCCGAGCCGGTTGTTAAGCGAAACATGGCAAGAGCCTGAAACTTGGTATAAAACGGTGCCTTAGCGCGGTTGCCGGAGGCGCCGTCCCGGGTTAGGTTCGGTCGCGATGGGGATCAAGCTAGAACGCGTCAACTTCATGATAGTTGACGACAATCCGCCCATCCGCAGCATGGTCCGGCAGGTGCTTCGGACCATGGGTGTGGCGCTCGTCCGCGAGGCGTCCGACGGCAGCGACGCGCTGATCCAGATGCGCAGCGAGGTGCCCGACATCCTGGTCACCGACTGGGTGATGTCGCCGATGGACGGGATCGAGTTGACCCGCTACATCCGCAAATCCGAGAACAGCCCGAACCATTTCATGCCGATCATCATGATGACCGGCTTCGGCGAGCGGCGCCGCGTGTTCGAGGCGCGCGACGCCGGCGTCAACGAATTCCTGGTCAAGCCCTTGTCGGCGGCGGCGCTATTCTCGCGCATCAACGCAGTGATCGAGCGGCCGCGCCAGTTCGTCCGGGTCGGCGAATTCTTCGGCCCCGACCGCCGCCGCCGCAAGGACGAATGGAGCGGCGACGAGCGGCGCGGCAAGCCGCCGCCTCCGGGTCAGGCGAAGCAGCCGCCGAGCCCGAGCCCGATGAGCCAAAGCGAGATCAATCAGGTATTCAACCCCTGACGCATGCGATGACGCCAGCCGTCGGGGCCGCAACGCCTGACCAACGCCTCGGTCCTCGCGGCTCGCCCGCGTGGGCCGGGCCGTCGCCGGCCCGGTGATGCCGGCTTCGCTTACGGGTTTGCTGTTCCTGCGCGGCGTGGCGATGGGCCTCGCGCTGGCCATACCCGTCGGACCGATCTGCATCCTGTGCATCCGCCGGGCGCTCGCCAACGGCACCCTGCCCGCCTTCCTGAGCACGCTCGGCGCGGCGGTGGCCGACGGCATCCTCGGCGCCTGCTTCGGGCTGGGCAGCTCCGTGGTCGCCGATTTCTTCGAGCGCGAGCAGCAGACGCTGCGCATCGTCGGCGGCCTGTTCCTCGTCTATCTCGCCGCGCGCAGCTTCTGGGCGGGCGTTTCGCTCGAGCCCGAGCCGGCCGGCGGCGTGGGCCTGGCCCGGCAGTTCGTCTCCTCGCTGCTGCTCACCCTGTTCAATCCGGCGAACATATTGGGCGTGATGGGCGTGTTCGCGGCGGTGGGCTCGTCGGAGGCGGGCGATCTGCGCCGGCTCGGCCTGCTGCTGGCCGGCGTGCTCGGCGGTTCGGCGCTGTGGTGGCTCGCGCTGTCCACCGCGGCCGGCCTGGTCCGGCGGCATTTCTCGCCGCGCGTGGTGGTGTGGATGAGCCGCGGCTCGGCGGTCATCCTCGGCATCTTCGGCCTGGCGATCCTGGGCAGCGCCCTGCTCGGCCACCCGGCCTGAGCCGGGCTACTTCTTCTTCAAATGGTCGCGCGCGAGCAGCTCGGCGATCTGGACCGTATTGAGCGCCGCGCCCTTGCGCAGATTGTCGCCCACGCACCAGAGCGAAAGCCCATTTTTGACCGTCGGGTCGCGGCGGATGCGGCTGACATAGACCGCGTCTTCGCCGGCCACCTCGACCGGCGTGACATATCCGCCGTCGGCGCGATGATCGACCACCACCACGCCCGGCGCCTTGCGCAGCTCCTCGCGCGCCTCGTTCTCGTCGATCGGCGAGGCGAACTCGATGTTCACCGCCTCGGAATGGCCGATGAACACCGGCACGCGCACGCAGGTCGCATGCACCGCGATATCGGGGTCGAGGATCTTGCGGGTCTCGACCGACATCTTCCATTCCTCCTTGGTCGCGCCGTCGTCGAGGAAGACGTCGATATGCGGGATGACGTTGAACGCGATCTGCTTGGTGAAGCGCTCGGGTTTGACCGGGTCGTTCACGTAGATCGCCCGCGTCTGCTCGAACAGCTCGTCCATCGCGTCCTTGCCGGCGCCGGAGACCGACTGGTATGTCGCCACCACCACCCGCTTGATGCGCCAGCGCGCGTGCAACGGCTTGAGCGCGACCACCATCTGCATGGTCGAGCAGTTCGGGTTGGCGACGATGTTCTTCTTGCGGTAGCCGGAGAGTGCCTGCGGATTGACTTCGGCGACCACGAGGGGCACGTCCGGATCCATGCGGAACTGCGACGTGTTGTCGATGACCACGCAGCCGGCGGCGGCGGCGCGCGGCGAATGCACGGCCGAGACCTTGGCGCCGGGCGACGAGAGCGCGATGTCGATGCCCTTGAAATCGAAGCTCGCCAGGTCCTTCACCTTGAGGGTGCGGTCCTCGCCCATCGAGACCTCGCGGCCGATCGAGCGGGCGGAGGCGAGCGCGACCACCTCGTCGGCTGGAAAGGCGCGTGAATCCAGTATGTTGAGCATCTCGCGCCCGACATTGCCGGTGGCGCCGATGACCGCGACCCTGTAGCCCATCGCAACCTCGCTCCGCTCCTCGCTCGAACAATGAAAAGGCCCGCTGGGATGTTCCCGCGGGCCTCGATCGTCGACCGTATGGCCGACCGCCCGCTACCCGCTTCCCTTCTTGGTCAAGGTCCGAGCGGTCGCGGCAACATCCGCGCGGCGCGCGGCCGCCGCCGCCATCCCAAGGGATACGGATGCGATCCTGACGCTGGCGGCCGAAATCGGATTCATCGCTTCGAACCTCCGTCGGAGCGGGAGATTTACAGAACCACGGCGGAAATGGCAAGGGCGGGCCGGAAATCGGCCGTTTTCGCGCTCAGTGCGCGCGCGGCGGGTCGTCGTCCCACGGAAAGACCAGCCAGATTTCCTGCTCGATCGGGATCACCGTGGTGTCCACAACATCGGCGCCTTTCGGCTTCACATAGACGGTCGCGTAATGCGCCTTGGGCAGCATCTTGCGCAGCTGGCGGAAGGTGTTCCCGGTATCGACCAGATCGTCGATGATCAGCCAGCCGGTGCCGTCACCCTCCACCGGCTTGAGCACCAGCCCCTCGCCGTCGCGCTGCACCTTGTCGTCGTAGCTGACGATGCACACGGTGTCGACCAGGCGCATGTCGAGCTCGCGCGCCACCACCGCGGCCGGCACCAGTCCGCCGCGCGCCACCGCGATGATGCCCTTGAACGGACCCTTGCCGCGCAGCCGGTGCGACAGCATCACCGCGTCGCGATGCAGCGTGTCCCAACCGATCTTGATGTACTTGGCGCGCCTGAAATCCTGGGCCATGGAGGCGTCGCGGCGGCCGTGGGCGACAGCGCGCGACTCAGCGCACGTATACGTCGACCTCGCCGTTGCCGGCGCCGGGGCTGGAGGCGGTGGAGAGCCGCACGCGGTCGGCGGGCAGACCCATCTGCCCGAGCGAGCGCACCACCGATTCGGCGTTGCGTCGCGAATTGGTCTCGCTGATCGCGGCGGTGCCCGGCGCGCCGCCGGTGGAGGCCACGGCCACCACCTCGAACGAGGCGTTCGGCCGCCGGTCGAGCGCGCTCTTCACCGCGGTGTAGAGCGCGTTCTCATAGGACACGTTGGGCCGGTCGAAGCGGATCACCACCAGCGGACGCTCGCCGCCGCCGACCATCGCGGCCGGCGCCGCGCCGGCCTGTCCGCCGAAGCGGACCGCGGACAGCGCGCCGCCGTAGAGCTGGCCGTTCTTGACCGAGAGCGCGAGCACGTTCAGGTCGGCGCGTTCGATGGAGAGATACTGCTGCTGGCGCTGGATGTCGGTGGCGAGCTCGGTCAGCAGCCGATCGATCTGCACCGTGGTCGCGTTGGTGTCGTCCTCGAGCTGGGTCAGACGGCGGAAGTCCTCGTCGAGGCCGCCGGAGAGCGAGCGCGCCGCGTGCACCGAATCGAGAAGGAACGCGGCCAGGCTGGCATTGTTGGCGACGTCCTCGGACAGGCGGTTCATCTGCTGCACGTCGCCGCTGATTCGGTCGAGCTCGGCCTGCGCCTCGCCCCACTGGCGGGTCAGGATCGGATTGCCCGGCGTCGTGCCGAGCTGGAGCCGCGCCTGAACCGCCGCGACCGTGCCGTGATAGGTCTCGGCGTCCTGCACGATCTGCGAGTGAATCTGCTGGAGCTGGCCCTGATGGGCGGCGATGTTGGATTTCAGGCGGGCGAGGTCGGACGCCAGCGAGGCCGCCTGCTGC
>JASHSH010000320.1 GCA_030040955.1 Rhodospirillales bacterium | reverse complement strand
CGGTCGCGGACGTTCTTCTCCATATGCGGATGCGTGAACACGTAGAGCCGGTTCGCGCGCACCGCCTCCACCACCCGATCCGCCACCGCTTCCGGGTCGAGCCCGTTGCGCACCAGCTCGGCGACTTTCTCCGCGATCGGGTTCGGCGCGGCCGCGCCCGCCGCTTCCGGTCCGCCATAGCGCGCCGGGCGGTTGCGCCCGCTGTCGGTGATGCGCGTGCGCACCCAGCCGGGACAGAGCACGGTGACCCCGATGCCGAAAGGCGCGAGCTCGCCGGCCAGCCCCTCGCTGACGCCGACGGCGGCATATTTGCTCGCGGTGTAGGGCGAGAAGCCGAGTCCGCTCAGGAATCCGGCCATCGAGGCGGTGTTGACGAAATGCCCGCCCTCGCCATGCGCGCGCAGATGCGGCAGGAACGCACGCACCCCGTGCACGATGCCCATCAGGTTCACGTCGAGCACCCAACGCCAGTCGTCGAGCGAGATGTCGCCGCTGTCGCGCGTGCGTCCGCCCACGCCGGCATTGTTGCAGACGAGATGGATTTTGCCGAACGCGGCGATCGATTCCCTGGCCGCGCGATCTACCGAACCGGCGTCGGCGACGTCGCAGACCGTGCCCCGAACCGCGTGCCCCTCGCGCCGGAGTGCCTCGACCGATTCGGCCAGCGCACCCCCCTCGATGTCGGCGAGCATGACCCGCATACCCTGCTGGGCGAAGGCGCGGGCGAGCGCGAGGCCGATGCCGCTCGCCGCGCCGGTGACGAAGGCCGATTTGCCGGCGAGGTCGCGCATGGGCGAGGCCGTTCGGGATCGGCTAGGTATGCCCGAGGACCGGATGCGGCTGGTAGCGCGCGGCCAGCTGTTCGAGCTCCTCCGCCGTGAGCTGGATCTCCATCGCCTTCGCGGCGTCCTCGAGATGGGCGAGCTTGGAGGCGCCGATGATCGGCGCGGTCACGCCCGGCTGGGCGAGGATCCAGGCGAGCGCGACCTGCGCGTTGGGCACGCCGCGGCGCTTGGCCACCTGGGTGAGCGCGTCGACCACCTGGAAATCGTCGTCCCGCCAGTAGAGCCCATGGCCGAAGGCGTCGGTGCGCGAGCGCAGCGTGCCGCCCTGCTTCCGGTCGGGCCCGCGATTGCCGACCAGGAAGCCGCGCGCGAGCGGGCTCCATGGGATGATGCCGATGCCCTCGGCGCGGCAGAGCGGGATCATCTCGCGCTCCTCCTCGCGGTAGATCAGGTTGTAGTGGTTCTGCATGGTGACGAAGCGCGTCATGCCCATGCGCTCGGCGGCGTGCAGATAGCGCGCGAACTGCCAAGCATACATCGACGAGGCGCCGATATGGAGCGCCTTGCCGGCGCGCACCACGTCGTGCAGCGCCTCGATCGTCTCCTCGATCGGGGTGGTCGGGTCGAAGCGGTGAATCTGGTAGAGGTCGACATAGTCGAGCTGGAGCCGGCGCAGGCTGGCGTCGATCGAATGCAGGATGTGCTTGCGCGACAGGCCGCGCTCGTTCGGCGTCTCGCCCATCGCGCCGTGGACCTTGGTCGCCACCACCACCTGCTCGCGCGGCGGGCCGAATTCCTTGAGCGCGCGGCCGGTGATCTCCTCGCTCGCGCCGATCGAATAGACGTCGGCGGTATCGAAGAAGGTGAAGCCCAGCTCGACGGCGCGGCGGATGATCGGCCGCCCCTCTTCCTCGCTCAACACCCATTCGCGCCAGTTCTTGCTGCCATAGGTCATCATGCCGAGGCAGAGACGCGAGACCTTGAGGCCGGTCGAGCCGAGATTCACCTGCTGCATGGATCCTCGCTGGATGGATGGCGGACGGGCCGCGCGGGCCCGAACCGCGTCAGCTCTTCGCCGGCAGCTTGAATATCTGGCCGGGATAGATCAGGTCCGGATTGCGGATCTGTTCCTTGTTCGCCTTGTAGATGACGATGTAGTCGAAGCCGGAGCCGTAGGCGCGGCGCGCGATCCGCCACAGGCTGTTGCCCCAGGCCACGGTGACGTTGCCCTCCTTCGGCAGCGCGCCGCCCGAGGCGAAGGAAATCTCGGCGCGGGACAGCACCTTGCCGCCGGCGCCGATCTGGTCGGCGCGCACCGTGTGCGTTCCTTCGCTCAACTTCTGCACCACCGCGATGCTCCAGCCGCCCTTGTCGTCGGCGGTGGCGGGGGCGAGGAGGGCATTGTCGAGATAGACCTGGATCTCGGCCTTGGCGGTCGAGCGCCCGGCCACCGCGAGATGGTCCTTGTCGTCGTAATTGACCACCTGAATCGAGATCGACGCGCCTTCCTGCGCGGAGGCGGGAACCTGGAGCACCTGGACCGCGCCGCTGGGTTCGAGCTTCACCGCCAGCGCCTCGCCGCGTTTGGGCTTGTCGGCGGAGGCGGCGGCGCCGGACGCGGACGCGGCCTCGCGCTCGGGCACCACCAGGATCACCGGCGCGCTGCCGGGGACGGAGGCGCCGTCGCGGTCGACCTCCTCGAGCGAGAGTTCGCGGCTGCCCGGGGCGAGCGGCTTGTCGGTGGTGTAGACCCATTCGCCGTTGGCGTCGGCGGTGACCTGGCCGATCTGCTTGCCGGCATCGAGTATCTCGACCTTGGACTCGGGCGCGGCGCGGCCGGCGATCACCGCCTGTCCCTCGGGGCCGATGCGCACCACGTCGAAGCTGGGCGGCGCGGGCGTTTGGGATGCGGGAGCGGCGGCGGCGGGCGCGGGCTTGGCCGCGGCCTGGGCCGGCTGAGCGGCGGCCGGCGCCTCCGCGGTCTTCGACGCGGACGCGGCGGGCGCGGCGGACGAGGACGGCGGCGAGGGCTGCTCCTCGTGGCGCCGGTTCCACACGCTCATGCCGATCGCAACGGCGATCACGACCACCCCGGCCAGGACGATGAGAATGGACCGGGACGGGCGTCCTTCGGTCGGTTCCTTGTCGCTCACTCGGTCACGTTGGAGTCTGGGGGATTCAAGCCTTTGTTGCGCAAAGTATTACTCCGTCGCGCTTGGGTCCGCAACCCGGGCCGGGCCGGTTCGCGCAGGCCTCGGCCGCGGTTGACCGGGGCCGGCGCGGCCCGCAAGCTGGCCCGGGCGCAGGGAGGCGGCGGGATGGACGGGAGCGGGTATCCGGCGGGCGGCGGACAGACGCGCAAGGTGACGGTGCGCGACCTGCCGACCCGGCTGTTCCACTGGCTGATCGTCGCGCTGGTGATCTTCCAGCTGGTCTCCGGCAAGGCCGGCTGGCTGGACTGGCACATGCGCTCTGGCGAGACCGTGCTTGCCCTGGTCCTGTTCCGCATCCTGTGGGGGATCGCCGGCAGCCGGCACGCGCGGCTCGGCGCGCTGATCAGCGGCCCGCGCGCCGTCGGCTTGCATGTCCGCGAACTGCTCGCCGTGCTGTGGCGCGGCGCGGCGGGTGCCTCGGGCAAGACTCTGGGTCATTCGCCGCTGGGCGGCTGGATGGTGCTGCTGCTGCTGCTCTCGCTGCTGATCCAGACCGGCACCGGCCTGTTCGCCACCGACGAGATCGCCACCGACGGGCCGCTCAATCACCTGGTTTCCGGGCACGCCGGCGAGGTGCTGACCAAAATCCATCATATCAACTTCGCGATCCTGGTCCTTCTGGTCGCGATCCATATCGCCGCCGCGCTGTTCTATCTGTGGCGCAAACGCGAGAATTTGATCGCGCCCTTGATCACCGGACGGCGCGATCTGCCCCCGGACGCGAGCCCGCCCGATCCGGGCATCCGCGGGAGTTTGCGCGCCGCCGCGCTGCTGATCGTCGCGGCGCTCGTGGTGTGGGGAATCGTCAGCCTGTAGCGGCGAGATGCGCGGCGATGCGCGCCGCGACTTCGGTCCAGTCGCCCGCGCTCGTTTGCCGGAACAGGCGCAGAGTCGGATACCAGGGCGTGCGCTCGCCCTCCTCCATCCAGCGCCAGTCGCAATCGACGCGCGGCAGCAGCACGCAGGCCGGCAGGCCGAGCGCGCCGGCGAGATGCGCCATCGCCGTATCCACCGTCACCAGCGCGTCGAGCTCGCGCAGCGCGGCGGCCGAGGCGGAGAAATCGCCGAGCGCGGGTGCGAGATCGGCGATCGCGCCGGCCCAGGGCGATCGGGCCAAGGCTTCGGCCGCCTCGCCCTTCTGAAGGCTGAACCAGCGCCAGCCGGGCAGCGCGAACAAAGGCGCGAGCGACTCCAGACCTGCGCTGCGCCAAGCGTCGTTGGGGTGGCGCGGATCGCCCGCCCACACGATGCCGGCGCACTTCTTGCCGCCCGCGCGCGGAGGCAGTTCGGCGGGGGCCGGCGCGTCGGCGCGCAGATAGGCACCGGTCCACAGCTCGGCGGCGTCCGCCAGCCCGAGCCGGTGCGGCAGGCTCGCCAAGGCGAGATGGACCTCGGCGGCGGGGATGTGGTCGGTCGGCGCATGCACCGATTCGACTCCGGGCGCGGTGGCGGCGAGGGCGAGCATCTCGCGCTTCACCACCAGGATCGGCCGATGGCCGCGCGCGGCGACGGCGCCGACATGGCGCAGGAACTGGATCGAATCGCCGTAGCCCTGATCGCCCCACAGGATCACGCGCGTGCCGGCGGGCTCGGTCCCGGTCCAGGGATCGCGCCGCCATTCCGGCTTCGCCGCCTCGGGCAGAACGAGCCGCCATTCATATTCGGCGAAGCCCTCGCGCCAGCGCCCCTGCCCGAGCAGCAGCGTGGCGAGGTTGAAATGCGCGCCCGCCGAGCCCGGATCGACGGAGATGGCCTGGCGGAACACGGTCTCGGCGGCGTCGAACTGGCGCTCGCGCCGGAGCAGCATGCCGAGATTGATCCACCCCCCCACGAATCCGGGATGGGCCTGGACCAGGCGGCGGTAGAGGTCGAGCGCCTCTGCCGGGCGGCCAGCGCGCTGGCAGAGATTGCCGAAGTTGAACAGGGCGGTGCGGTCGTCGGGCCAATGCTCGAGGATGCGGCGGTAGAGCGCCTCGGCCTCCGC
>JASHSH010000319.1 GCA_030040955.1 Rhodospirillales bacterium | reverse complement strand
GTTCCGCTCGCGCCTCCTGGTCGGCACCGGCAAGTACAAGGATTTCGCCGAGACCGCGGCTGCACTGCGCGCCTCGGGCGCCGAGATCGTCACGGTGGCGGTGCGGCGGGTCAACATCACCGACCCGAAACAGCCGATGCTGGTCGATTACGTGAGCCCGAAGGAGTACACCTTCCTGCCCAACACGGCCGGCTGCTACACGGCGGACGAGGCGGTGCGCACGCTGCGCCTCGCACGCGAGGCCGGCGGCTGGGAGCTGGTCAAGCTCGAAGTGCTCGGCGACAAGAAGAGCCTCTATCCCGACATGGTCGAGACCATCGCGGCCGCGCAGGCGCTGATCAAGGACGGGTTCCAGGTGATGGTCTACACCACCGACGATCCGATTCTCGCGCGCCGGCTCGAGGGGCTGGGCTGCTGCGCGATCATGCCGCTGGGCGCGCCGATCGGCTCCGGGCTCGGCATCCAGAATCCGGTGAACATCCGCATGATCGTGGAACAGGCGCGGGTGCCCGTGCTCGTCGATGCCGGCGTCGGCACCGCGTCGGATGCCACCGTGGCGATGGAGCTCGGCTGCGACGGCGTGCTGATGAACACGGCCATCGCCGAGGCCAAGGACCCGATCGCGATGGCCCGCGCGATGCGGCTCGCGGTCGAGTCCGGACGCCTCGCCTACCGCGCCGGACGCATGCCGAAGAAGCGCTACGCAGACCCGTCCTCGCCGCTCGGCGGGATGATCTGACCCCCAGTAATTGCGCCCATTTCACGGGCCTTTCCACCATTCCATGGTGGCCGGAAAATCACCATCGGACGGGTGGAGGGGTAACCCCCTGGCGGGCCAGGGATTATGAATTTTTCATCGAACTGCAAGATTCCTCTTTTCATTCTCGCAGAATGTTATAAATAGCGTTCTCAGACGTACCGCGCACGTGCCTCTGGCCCAAGTTGGTTAAGCAACGACGTCAAGGCGTTCTTCTGATGTCTGCCGGTCTGAGCCCCGGCACTCCGGAGGAAAAAGCTATGTTGGATGTCCATCGCTGCTCCACCAACCGCGCTACCGAGCCGCCGTTCCGTGGCGTGCTCGGCCAAGGCACGGTTCCGTCGCCCACCAGCTCCCTGAACTGCACGAAGTCGTAGGCCCGAGGGCCGTCCGACTTCGTTCGCGCCTGCTCGCTTCCGCGGGGCCCGTCCCCGCAGCGGCGACCGGCTGAACGCAACACGCGCGTACCGGGAGCTTGAGATGACCGCCAAAATCACCCGCTTCTTTCGAGAGAAGCGCCCCGACACTCCGATCCTCGTCGTCGATCTCGACGCGATCTCCGACAACTACCAGGCGCTGCGGCGCTATCTGCCGCTGGCCGAGGTGTTCTATGCCGTGAAGGCCAATCCGGCGCCGGAGATCCTCGGCCTGCTGGCCGAGCTGGGGTCCTCCTTCGACACGGCGAGCCGCGCCGAGATCGAACAGGTGCTCGCCGCCGGCGCCGCGCCCGACCGCATCTCGTACGGCAACGTGATCAAGAAGCAGAAGGACGTCGCCTGGGCGTTCGAGAAGGGCGTGCGCCTGTTCGCCTTCGACTCCGAGGCTGAGCTGCGCAAGCTCGCCGAGTCGGCGCCCGGCGCGCGCGTGTTTTGCCGCCTGCTGATGACCTGCGACGGGGCCGAGTGGCCGCTTTCGCGCAAGTTCGGCTGCGAGGCCGACATGGCGAAGGACCTGCTCGTGCTCGCGCGCACGCTCGGGCTCGATCCCTACGGCGTGTCGTTCCATGTCGGCTCGCAGCAGACCAAGCTCGACCAGTGGGACATCGCCATCGGCCGCACGTCGATGCTGTTCACCGAGCTGTCCGAGGCCGGCATCGGGCTCAAGATGATCAATATCGGTGGCGGGCTGCCGGCGCATTATCGCGACGACGTGGCGCAGGTCGATGCCTACGCCAGCGAGATCATGCGCGCGATGACCCGGCATTTCGGCAACGATCTGCCGCGCATGATCATCGAGCCGGGCCGCTCGCTGGTCGGCGATGCCGGCGTGATCGAGGCCGAGGTCGTGCTGATCTCGCGCAAGTCCTACGGCGAGGACGTGCGCTGGGTCTATCTCGACATCGGCAAGTTCGGCGGCCTGATCGAAACCATGGACGAATCGATCAAGTACCGGATCGAAACGCCGGAGCGCCGCGGCGCGTCCGGACCGGTCATCCTGGCCGGGCCGACCTGCGACTCGGCGGACATCCTCTACGAGACGCATCGCTACAAGATGCCGCTCTCGCTGAAAGTGGGCGACCGCGTGCGCATCCATGCCACCGGCGCCTATACCACGAGCTACGCCTCGGTGAACTTCAACGGCTTCCAGCCGCTGCAGTCGGTCTATATCTGAGGCCGCGCCCCCGGCAAAATCTGCCGGGGGCAAGCCTTCCCGCGGGCAGCTATTGCCCGCGAATTCCCGGACGAATCGCCTGAATTCAAGCCTCTAGACACGGCACGGCACTTGCTTGCCAAGCGGTGGGCGATTCCGCCCGCACGGGATTGGACCGATGTCGCTCTGGGGTGCGTTCACCAACAGCGTCGAGGCGATTCAAGCGCAGTCGAACGCGCTGGGCGTGATCTCGCAGAACATCGCCAACGTCAACACGGTCGGCTACAAGAGCACCACCGACGAGTTCCAGACGGTGCTGTCCGAGCAAACCGCGGGTTCCCAGATGCTCGGCGTGCAGCCGATCGCCCAGCAGAACATCACCCAGCAGGGCAGCCTCGAATCGACGGGCGTGTTCGACAATCTGGCGATCAACGGCTCTGGATTCTTCGTCCTCAATTCGGAGCTGGACGGATCGGGCAGCGCCGTCTACACCCGCGCCGGAGATTTCACGGAACAGGCGGTCAGCTCCTCTTCCTCGACCACCGCCAGCCTGGCCGGCTCGCTGTCCAGCCCGGCGACCGACACCACTTCGTATCTGACCGACGGTCAGGGCAATTATCTGATGGGCTGGGCCGCCGTCGACGGCGTGGCCGACACCTCGTCCGGGGTCTCCGGCCTGACCGCGGTCGGCTTCGATCTCGGCTCCACGCAGAACGGCCAGGCGACCACGCAGGTAACCCTGCAAGGCTCGTTGCCCGCCGGATCGCAGGATCCCGTCTCCGCCAGCGAGCCGATCTACGACAATTCCTTCAACACACAGAGCCTCGACCTCACTTTCACCCCGGACGGCTCGGACACCTGGACGGTGACCTACTCGGTCGATCCAAGCGTCGGCACCGTGGTCCAGCCGACCACGCCGCAGACCATCTCGTTCGACGGCGCCGGCAACTTCGACGGGACCACCGGGTCGAACACGGTGAACATCGACTGGGCGGACGGCACCACCAGTTCGATCAACGTCGATCTGACCCAGATGTCGCAACTCGCGTCGGGCAGCCTGGTGCTGAACAACACGACGCAGAACGGCTACGCCTCGGGCACGCTCGAGGACGTCCAATTCGACAGTTCCGGCAACCTGACGGGCTATTACACCAACGGGCAGACCCAGCTGCTCTACACCGTGCCCGTCGCCACTTTCTCGGCGCCCGATCAGCTCAACGAGATCAGCGGCACCGAATTCACCCAGACCGCCAATGCCGGCACCCTCACCGTCAGCCCGGTCAGCAGCCTGGGGAGCGGCACCTCGCTCGCGCCCGGCAATCTCGAATCCTCGAATGTTGATCTCAACACCCAGTTCACCAACCTGGTCACCACGCAGACCGCGTACAATTCCGCGACCAAGGTCTTCTCCACCGCCAACGATATGATCGAGACGCTGCGCGATCTGGTAACCTGATCGCGCGGAGCGGCGCGCGAGCCCGCCGCCCGCGCGGGTGGGGGCGGCGGCGCGATGATCCTTCTGTTCACCGACTTCGGTCTCGACGGTCCCTATATCGGCCAAGTGAAGGCGGCGCTGATCCGCGACGCGCCCGGCATTCCGGTCGTCGACCTGCTCGCCGACGCGCCCGCCTTCCGGCCCCGCGAATCGGCCTATCTGCTCGCCGCGCTGGCCGAGCGATTTCCCGCCGGCGCCACCTTCCTCTGCGTCGTCGATCCGGGCGTGGGCGGCACGCGCTCGGCCGAGGCGGTGCGTATCGACGGGCGCTGGTTCGTCGGTCCCGGCAACGGGCTGTTCGAGCCGCTGCTGCGCCGCGCCCGCGAGGTCGCCGGATTCGCCATCCCGGTGCCGGCCGCGCCGATCTCGGCCAGCTTTCACGGCCGCGACCTGTTCGCTCCCGCCGCCGCGCGACTCGCGCGCGGTGAGGCGCCCGAGCGTGCCGGCCTCGTTCCCGCGGCGCCGGCGCGGCATCCGGATTGGCCCGATCATCTCGCCGCCGTGATTTATGTCGACAGGTTCGGGAATTTGATGACCGGCCTGCGTGCCGGTTTGGTGCCCGCGGGCTCCGATCTCGAACTGGCGGGGTTGCGGCTCCGCCGCGCCCGGACCTTTTCGGATGTGCCGCCGGACGGCGCTTTCTGGTATGAGAATTCGATCGGTTTGGCCGAGATCGCCGTGCGCGAGGGCAGCGCGGCCGAGATGTTCGGCGCAGGGGCGGGAACCGAGGTGGGGATGATCGTTGCGGCCATGTGACGGGCCGCACTGAATTCATGCCAAGGTTGCGGTAAGGCTTGTAACTAGCCGAAAATACAGCCCTCTTATGCCGTCCCAAGGGAGGGCACGCGGGAGGCGCCCATGAGCGTCGGCGTGAAATTCTGGGGGGTGCGCGGCAGCATCGCCTGTGCCTCGCCGCAGCACGTCGTCTATGGCGGCAACACGAGCTGCGTCGAGGTGGTGTGGGGCGATGTGCGCATCGTGCTCGACGCCGGCACCGGCATCCGCCTGCTCGGCCAGTCATTCCTGTCGATGCCCGAACGCCGCCGGGTGATGCTGCTCACCCACACGCACTGGGATCATATCGCCGGCTTCCCGTTCTTCGCGCCCGCCTACATGCCCGGCTGGCGCGTCCGCGTGCTCGCCGGACATCTGTCCGACAACGGCGGCATCCACGGCGCGCTGGCGAGCCAGATGGCCACGCCGATGTTTCCGGTCCCGCTCGCCGCCTTGCGCGCCGACATGGTCTACGAGGACTTCCGGCATGGCGACGTGCTCACCGACGTGGCACCCGGCGTGATCGCGCGCACCAAGCCGCTGAACCATCCGAATGGCGCCACCGGTTACCGGCTCGAGCTGGGTGGCCGCGTCGTCACCTACATCACCGACACCGAGCACATTCCCGGCAAGCCCGACCAGAACGTGCTCGCGCTGATGGACGGGGCGGACCTTGCCATCTACGACAGTACCTATACCGACGAGATGTTCTCCACCCGGGTCGGCTGGGGTCATTCGACCTGGCAGGAAGCGATCCGGCTGGGCAAGTCCGCCAAGGTGAAGCGGCTCGCCATCTTCCACCACGACCCCGACCATGTCGACGAGGTGATGGCGCGCATCGAGGCGGAGGCCCGCATCGCCTGGTCGAACGCATTCGTCGCGCGCGACATGATGGCGGTGCCGCTCGATTGACGCGCGGCGGGCGCTGGGCCCGCCCGGAAGCGGAACGTCTCAGGCGCGCCGGAGATATCCGTCGACCACGTCGACGATGGCGGGCACCGTGCCGTGTGAGCGTTGCGCCGTCGTGAACGCGACCATGGCCGCGTCGGAGAGCTGCGAGAGCAGCTTGAACTCGATTCCCGCCGGCTTGGTGATCGCGGATTCGGCGCGGAAGGAGAGTCGCCCGATCCGCTCGGCGATCAGCGCGACATGGCCGGTGGTGGCCGAGTTGCGGTGCTCCATTTCCACTTCGCTTGCCTTCTGCGCGAGCGTGCGGAGCAGCCGCTTCGACTCCTCGGCGAAGGCGTAATTGTCCTCCAGGTCGAGCAGGCGGCGCGTCAGGCGCGCGATGACCTTCATCCCGCTCGTCAGCCTTCCCTCGTCGAGCATCGAGCGCCCCGATTGCAGCTGGCCGTGGATCTCCGCCTCCTTCTGCCGCTGCACCACCTTCGCGCGGAAGGTGTTCGGTACCTCGACCACGGTCTCGTCGCTGCCGTCGCCCCGCTGCCCGTTGCGCCGGCTGGGACCGACATACATCGGCGTCACCACGAACGGCTTGCGCTTGCGGGCGAAGCCGCCGATGCGGCGGACGAAATTCTGGGTGTCCAGCGGCTTGAGGACCACGTCGTCGACGCCCGATTCGAGGATGCGCGAGAGATTCTCCTCCTCGGCGATCAGGGCGGTCGCGATCAGCACGATGAACGGGTTGTCGCCCAGCCTTCCGTGGCGGATGTCCTGGGCGAGCGCATGGAACTCGACGCCGGGCTGGTGCACGTCGCAGACCAGCACATCGACCATCTCGCCGACGGCGCGAATGATCTGATCGCGATCGACGCAGACCGCGATGTCGCGCAAACCGAACGGGAAGAAGGCGGCCGACAGGTCCCGCGTGAAGCCCTGGTCCTGGTCCCCCAGGACCATGCGGACGCCCTTATAGAGGTCGGTGTTCATTCTTTGTCGGCGGGCCTTCTGGCCCACCTTCCCTCAACGAATTAGTGGCGCAAAATTACTTCGCCGACCAACGTAAATCCAGCGATTCTTGTATACCGATCGGAAAGGCGCCCAAACGCGGCAACCTTCCTGACCTATCTCGGGAAGATGTGGATGGTGACCCGGCGGTTGATCGCCTCGTTCGCTGGCAGCGGATGGCCGGACGCGTCGCGGTTGGCGACTTTCGGGCGCGTGTCCGCGAAGCCGACCGCCTCGAGCCGGTCCGGCGCGATGCCGGTTTGGATGAACAGGCGCACGACCATGGTGGCGCGCGAGGCGGAGAGTTCCCAGTTCGACGGATAGACCGGCGTGCTGACATTGGTGTCGTCGGTGTGTCCGTCGACCTCGATCTGGAAGCCTGAGTAGCGCTGCGAGTTGAGCGACCGCGCCATGGCGATCAGGGCGGGCAGGTATTGCGGCGCGAGCTGCGCCGAACCGGGCTCGAAGAACGTCCCGCCGTCGAGCTCGAGCACCAAGCCGCGATCGTCGGTGCCCAGGCTCACCTGGTCCTCGTTCAGCTTGAGGCCGCGCACCGCCGCGTTGACCTCGCTCTTCAGCTGATCGATCGGCTGGACCACGTCGTGCCCGCCGACCTCCTTGGCGAGTCCGCCCTGCACCTTCTCGTACTTCACCGCGTCGATCTTCGACATCGAGAGCAGGAGCACGAAGAAGGCGAGGAGCAGCGTGATCATGTCCGCGTAGGACAGCAGCCAGTCCTCGCGCTCCTCGGGTTTGTGCGGCTCGAAGCGATGGTCGGCCATCAGCGCGCCACTCCCGCGGTCACTTCGGTCCCTTCATCATCTTGTCGATATCGTAGTGCAGCACGGGGTCGAGGAAGCTGTTCATCTTGTCCTGGATGAAGCGCGGGCTCTTGCGGTCGGCGAGCAGCGCGAGGCCCTCGGCGACAAGGTAGTTGCGGAAGCGCAGGATTTCCTCGCGTTGCTGGATTTTGCTTGCCACCGGCAGGATGATCAGACGGGCGAAGAACACGCCATACAGCGTACCCAAGAGGCCGACCGACATGCCGGCGCCGATCTTGGACGGATCGGCGCCCATCTTGTCGAGCATGATGACCAGGCCGACCAGGGTCGCGATCATGCCGAAGGCCGGCGCGTTGCTGCCCATGCTGCGCAGGATGTCGGCGGGCACCGTGTTGCGCTGGAACGTGGTCTCCACGGTGTTGGTGAGGATTTCACGCACCTCCGGCCCGGAATGTCCCGCCACCACCAGGCTGATGCCAAAGGCGAGGAAGCTGTCCTGGCCCTGCAGCTTCTTGACGTCGGATTCGAGCGCGGGCGGGCCGCCCTTCTGCATCATGTAGCCCCAGCGGATCACCCGCGCGACCTCGCCCTGCAAGACGCCGCGGCCCATCCGGTGGCGGAAGAAGATGGTGAGCATCAGGCGCAGCGCGATCAGCACGTAGCGCGATTCGTAGGCGACGAAGGTGGCGGCGAGCGTCCCGCCGACGACCAGAAGGAAGCCGGCGGCGTGCAGGAATACGAGATAATTGTCGGTGCTCAGCGTGACCGCGCCGAGCACCAGCACGATGCCGAACAGGAATCCGATCAGGGTCGGAAGGGACATCCGCGTACCCGCAACAAATCCCGGCGCGGCCGGGACCACGCCTCCAAACTGCCATAGTCGGGGAAATAAGTTAACGGAGCAATAATGCGAAGGCCGAATCGCCCCGCGAGTTCAGGCCGTTGCAAGCTTCGGCCTATCCGCCGTAGGAGATTCGCCAGATAACTCCGTTGCCGTCCTCGCTGACCAGCAGCGAGCCGTCGGCCGCGACCCCGACGCCGACCGGACGCCCCCAGACTCTGTTGTTGTCCGGATCGATCAGCCCGGTCATGAAGTCCTCGTAGGCACCGGTGGGGACGCCGTCCTTCATCAGGATGCGCGCGACCTTGTAGCCGGTGCGCTGCGATCGGTTCCACGATCCGTGCAGCGCGACGAACCCGTCGCCCCGGAAGGCCTGGGGAAACTGTCCGCCATCGTAGAAGGTCATGCCCAGCGGCGCGGAATGCGCCTGGATGAGCACGTCGGGCACGCGCGCCTTGCCCGCCAGATCGGGTCGCTCGTTGGCGTGGCGCGGGTCCTCGTTGGCGCCGAGATAGTACCAGGGCCATCCGTAGTAGGCGCCCTCGGTCACCCGCGTCACATAGTCGGGCGGCAGATCGTCGCCGAGCCCGTCGCGTTCGTTGGTGGAGCACCAGAGCGTGTCGGTGCCGGGCTGGATCGCCATTCCGACGCAATTGCGCAGGCCGGTGGCGAAAATCCTGCCGCCGCCGCCATCCGGGTCGAACACCAGAACGTCGGCGCGGCCCTCCTCGGCGCCCCACGCCGCGCCCAGCCCGTGGCCCGCCTCGTAGGCGCGCGCGGTATCGGCGTCCTTGCGCTCCATTCCCTCGGCATCGTTCGAGCCGGAGCCGACCGAGACATACATCCGCCTGCCGTCGGGCGAGAACACCACGTCGCGCGTCCAATGTCCGCCGGTCGGCAGATGCGGGATCACGGTCTCGGCCGGACCGCGCGCCTGGGTATCGCCGCTCTGGTAGGGGAACCGCACCACCGAATCGGTATTGCCGACATAGACATATTTGGGGTCCGGTCCCGGCGGATAGAAGCCGATGCCGAACGGGCTGCGCAGGCCGGTCGCGAACACCTGGTTGAGCGCGGGCGCGCCCCGCAGGACGCGTATCTGCCCGGCCTGGGTCTCGGCCAGGAACATGTCGCCATTGGGCGCGCGGCGCAGCGTGCGCGGAACCGAAAATCCCTGGGCGTAGACCGCGACCTTGAATCCCTCCGGCACTTTCGGCACCGCGCCCTGCGGCCGCGGCTCCAGCGCGGCGCCGTTGCCGGCGGAGGGAGTGGCGTAGGGCTTGGGCAGATCCTCGACGCGGATCAGCCGCCGCACGCCGGGCACGTCGCGGCGCCAGTCGCCATAGGCGTCGGCGCCGGCGAGGAGGGTGCCGGGAGCCGGCGGAGACGCTCCCCGCGCGACGTACAGCGCCGCCGCCACGGCGATGACGGCGGCGCCGATGACGATGAGCGCTGGCGTGCCGGGCCTGCGCATCGCGCGCCGGCTAGACCCCGGCGAGGATGGATTCGGCGCTCGACACCTCGCACACGCCGGGATTGGTCTCGACGTTGAGCGACTTGACCACGCCGTTGTCGACCACCATCGCGTAGCGGTGCGACCGCTCGCCCATGCCGCGCCCAGTCAGGTCGAGCACGAGGCCCAGCTTCTTGGTCAGCTCGGCGCTGCCGTCGGCCAGCATGATCACCTTGTCGCCGACCTTCAGGTCCTTGCCCCAGGCGCCCATGACGAACGGATCGTTCACCGAGACGCAGACCACCGAGTCCACGCCTTTCTTCTTGAGGTCGGCCGCGTGCGCGACGAAGCCGGGAACATGCTTGGCGGAGCAGGTGGGAGTGAAGGCGCCCGGCAGCCCGAACATCACGACCCGCTTGCCGCCGAAGATCTGATCGGTGGTGATCTCCTTGGGACCCTCGGCGGTGCCGAGAGCGAGCTTCACCGACGGGATTTTCTCGCCCACCTTGATGGTCATCTTGCCGTCTCCTTGGCCTAGCGGGATAGGGGGCGCTCCCGCGCCCTTGCGGCAAAGATGGCATTCCGGGGCGGCCGCGACAAGCGGACGGCGCCGCCTATCCGCGCCACGGGTCGCGCGGCACCACGGTGGGGACGCGTCCCTTCCGGCCGATCCCCGCGCGCGCGACCTGGAAGGGGCGCGAACGCGGCGCGCCGAACATCGGCACAGTGCGCCGCTTGAACAGCGGCAGCAGGACGAGTCCGCACAGGAACCCGCCGACATGGGCCGCGAAGGCCACGCCGCCGGCTCCCGATCCTGCCCGCTCGGCGCCGATCACCTGGAGCCCGAACCAGATGCCGATCACGATCACGGCCGGCACGCTCACGATGCGGATGTAGAACAGGATCACCACCAGGACGCGCACGTTCGAGCGCGGGAACAGGACGAAATAGGCGCCGAGGATGCCGGCGATGGCTCCCGAGGCGCCGATCATCGGAATCTCGGAATCGGGCGCGGCGAAGGCCTGGGCGAGGGCCGCCGCGAAGCCCGCGATCAGATAGAAGAGCAGGAAGCGGCCGCTGCCCATCGCCTCTTCGACGTTGTCCCCGAAGATCCACAGGAACAGCATGTTGCCGAGCAGATGAATCCATCCGCCGTGCAGGAACATCGAGGTCACGATGCTCGCCCAGGCGGGAATCAGCGCGAGATGGGGCGAGAGACGGGCATGACCGAGGAGGACGGCCGGCACCATGCCGAGCGAGATCTCGGCCTCGCGGCCGACCGACGGCGCGAGCGAGTGCTGCCACAGGAAGGCAAGCGCGCAGGCGCAGATCAGGAACCAGGTGACGAGGGCGGCGCGGGTTACCGGATTATCGTCGGAGAGCGGCAGGAAGAACATGGGGGCGCGCCGGCCGGACGGGCAAGCCGGCCGGGCCGGGGAGGCTCACTCCTTCGGCTGGCCCTTGAGCATCTCGGTCACGGTGACGCCGAGATGATCCTCGACGATCACCACCTCGCCGCGGCCGACCAGCATCTTGTTGACGAACAGATCGATCGGCTCGTTGATGCGCCGGTCGAGCTCGACCACCGCGCCGCGGCCCAGCTTGAGCAGCTGCTTCACCGGAACGGTGGCGTGACCGAGCACCGCCGACATCTCGACGTCGACGTTGAAGGCCGCTTCCTTGCCGGTCGCCTGGATCTCGTCGGCCATGCTCGCTCCTCGCTCTCGGGCCACCCCGCGCGGGCGGACGCTCGAATATAGGAAGATTGCCCGGGGAAGTCTTTATTTTTGGTGAAGGGGGTGCTGTCTCAGCTTGCCTTCCCCTTCGAGACATTTTTCGCCTCGTCCTGAGCCGGC
>JASHSH010000318.1 GCA_030040955.1 Rhodospirillales bacterium | reverse complement strand
ACGAAGTGCTCGACCTGGGCACCGACTCACTCGCCTCGGTCGACTATCCGGATTTCGCCAAGGCGGTCGCGGACGCGCTGCGCGACGGGCGCGCCGGGATCGGGCTGCTGATGTGCGGAACCGGGATCGGCATGACGATGGCCGCGAACCGCTTCCCCTGGGTGCGCGCCGCGCTGGTGCACGACGCCTATACCGCCCGCCTCGCCCGCCAGCACAACGACGCCAACGTCCTGGTGATGGGCGGGCGCACCACGGGCGTCGAGATCGCCAAGGATTGCCTGCGCATCTTCCTCGACGCGCAGTTCGAGGGCGGCCGCCACGCGCGCCGTGTCGCCAAGATGGCGGTGCCCGTCGCATGAACGCCAACGCCGGAAAGGGAGAATCGATGACCGTCGAGCAGGGGACCCTACAGCGCTTCTTCTCCGCGCCGATCGCCTCCGTCGATCCGGAGGTCGCCGAGACGATCGATCATGAGCTGCGTCGCGAGCAGGATCAAATCGAACTGATCGCGTCCGAGAACATCGTCTCGCGCGCCGTGCTCGAGGCGCAGGGTTCGGTGCTCACCAACAAATACGCCGAGGGCTATTCGGGCCGGCGCTACTACGGCGGCTGCGAATTCGTCGACATCGCCGAGGACCTGGCGATCGAACGCGCGCGCAAGCTGTTCGAGTGCGAATTCGCCAATGTCCAGGCGCATTCCGGCTCGCAGGCCAACCAGGCCGCGTTCATGGCGCTGATGCAGCCGGGCGATACCTTCATGGGCCTCTCGCTGACCAGCGGCGGCCACCTGACCCATGGCTCGCCGGTCAACATGTCGGGCAAATGGTTCCGATGCGTCTCTTACGGCGTGCGTCCGCAGGATTGCCGGATCGATTTCGACGAGGTCGAGCGGCTGGCGAAGGAGCACAGGCCCAGGGTCATCGTCGCCGGCGGCTCGGCCTATCCGCGCTTTATAGACTTCGCCGCCTTCCGCGCCATCGCCGACAAGGTCGGCGCCTTTCTGATGGTCGACATGGCGCATTTCGCCGGCCTGGTCGCCGGCGGCGTGCATCCGAGCCCGCTGCCGCACGCTCATGTGGTGACCACCACCACGCACAAGACGCTGCGCGGCCCGCGCGGCGGCATGATCCTGACCAACGACCTGGAGCTGGGGAAGAAGATCAACTCGGCGATCTTCCCCGGCCTGCAGGGCGGGCCGCTGATGCATGTGATCGCCGCCAAGGCGGTGGCCCTCGGCGAGGCGCTGCGCCCGGAGTTCCGCGCCTATGCCAAGGCGGTGAAGGACAACGCCGCCGTGCTCGCGGACGCGCTGATGGCGCGCGGGCTCGACATCGTCTCGGGCGGGACCGACACGCATCTGATGCTGGTCGATCTGCGCCCGAAGAAGGTCACCGGCAAGCTGGCCGAGGCGAGCCTCGAACGCGCCGGCATGACCTGCAACAAGAACGGGATTCCGTTCGACCCCGAAAAGCCGACGATCACCTCCGGCGTCCGGCTGGGTTCGCCGGCCGGGACCACCCGCGGCTTCGGGGCCGAGGAATTCCGCCAGATCGGCGAATGGATCGATCAGGTGCTGGAGGGGCTGGCGGCGAAGCCCGACGACAATTCGGCCGCCGAGACCTTCGTGCGCCGCCAAGTCGTCGATCTGTGCCGTCGTTTTCCCATCTATCGGAGCTGATCCCGGCGCGCGCCGGGCGGGGGCAAGGAAAGGGGTCGGGGGAAGTCAGCCATGCGGTGCCCGTTCTGCGGCCACGAAGACACCCAGGTGAAGGATTCGCGTCCGTCGGAGGACAATGCCGCGATCCGCAGACGGCGCTCCTGCCCGCAATGCGGCTCGCGCTTCACCACCTTCGAGCGGGTGCAACTGCGCGACCTGGTGGTGATCAAGAAGAACGGCCAGCGCGTGCCGTTCGACCGCGAGAAGCTGATGCGTTCGATCTCGATCGCCGTGCGCAAGCGCCCGGTGGAGCCGGAGCGGGTCGAGCGCGCGGTCAACAGCATCCAGCGCCGCCTCGAAAGCAGCGGCGAGACCGAGATTCCTTCGAGCATGATCGGCGAACTGGTGATGGACGCGCTCGCCAGCCTCGACCAGGTCGCCTATGTCCGTTACGCCTCGGTCTACCGGAACTTCCGCGAGGCGAAGGACTTCGAGGACTTCATCGGCAAGCTGGGCGAAACGGGCCGCGACGACTGAACGCGGCGGCGCGGCGGGCTAGGCTGCCTTCCATATGTTCACCGGCATCGTCACCGACATCGGCGAAGTGCTCGAAGTATCCGGCGCGGGGGACCGCAGGCTGGTGATCTCCACGCGCTTCGACGCACAGGCGCTCGCCATCGGCGCCTCCATCGCATGCTCCGGCATCTGCCTCACCGTGATCGAGCGGAGCGCTTCGAGCTTCGCCGTCCAGGCCTCGGCCGAGACCCTGGCGCGGACCACGCTGGGCGGCTGGCGCAAGGGTACGCGCGTCAATCTCGAACGGCCGCTGCGCGCCGGCGACGAATTCGGCGGACATATGGTCTCGGGCCATGTCGACGGGGTGGCCAGGCTGGCCGAATCGCGCCCGGAGAACGATTCGGTGCGCATGACCTTCGCCGCGCCGGCCCAGCTCGCGCGCTTCGTCGCGCCCAAGGGGTCGGTCGCGCTCGACGGCGTGTCGCTCACCGTGAACGAAGTCGAGAGCGAGCGGTTCGGGATCAATTTGATCCCGCACACCGTGGCGGTGACCAGCCTGGGCGCGCTGCGGGCGGGCGATATGGTCAACATGGAAATCGACATGGTGGCGCGCTATGTTGCCCGCCTGCTGGGCAAGGCGTGAGGGCGATGTCCAAACTGTCGCAGATCGCGCGCTTCGAACCCTACATGTCGCCGATCGAGGAGATCATCGCCGAGGCGCGCGGCGGCCGGATGTTCATTCTGGTCGACGACGAGGCGCGCGAGAACGAGGGCGATCTGGTCGTGCCCGCGGTGTGGGCCGGCGCCGAGGCGATCAACTTCATGGCCAAGCATGCGCGCGGCCTGATCTGCCTGGCGCTCGCCCGCGACCGTATCGCCGAACTCGGCCTCTCCATGATGACGCCGACCAACGCCTCGCGCCACGAGACCGCGTTCACGGTCAGCATCGAGGCGCGCGAGGGCGTCACCACCGGCATCTCGGCGGCCGACCGCGCGCGCACCGTCGCCGTCGCCATCGACCCCGCCAAGGGCCCGGCCGACATCGTCAGTCCCGGGCACGTATTTCCGCTGATGGCCCGCGAGGGAGGGGTGCTGGTCCGCGCCGGGCACACCGAGGCGGCCGTCGATATCGCGCGGCTCGCCGGGCTCAATCCGTCCGGCGTGATCTGCGAAATCATGAACGACGACGGCACCATGGCGCGCACGCCCGAACTGGTCGCCTTCGCCCAGTACCACGGACTCAAGATCGCCACCATCGCCGACCTGATCGCCTACCGCCGGCGCAACGACAAGATCGTCAAGCGCTCGGTCGAGTCGGTGCTGCGCTCCGAGCATGGTGGCGAATGGCGGATGATCGTCTATGTGAACACGGTCGCCTATGCCGAGCATATCGCGCTGGTGAAGGGCGATGTCGCGCAAGGCGGGCCGGTGCCGGTGCGGGTCCATGCGCTCAACGTGCTCGACGACGTGCTCGGCGACCGCGAGAGCGGCAAGGGCGGCCAACTGCACGCCGCGATGCGCATGGTGGCGGAGGAGGGGCGTGGCGTGGTGCTGCTGATCCGCGAGCCGCTGCCGACCAGCCTCTCCGAGCGGGTGCGCGCGCGCATCGAGGGCCGCGGCGAGGGCGTGCCGCTGCGCGACTATGGCGTCGGCGCGCAGATCCTGCTCGATCTCGGCGTCACCGAGATGATCCTGCTGTCCAACACGAAGCGCCCGATCATCGGCCTCGACGGATACGGGTTGAAGGTGGTCGACCAGCGGCCGATCTCCTCGCCGGAGCCCGGGCGGTGACCGCGCCGCGCGTTCTCATCGTCGAAGCGCGGTTCTACGACGACATCGCCGATCATCTGTTGCGCGGGGCGAGCGCGGCGCTGGGGGCGCGGCGGACCCATGTCGAGCGGATCGCGGTTCCCGGAATTTTCGAATTGCCGACCGCGCTCGCCTTCGCGGTGGCGGCGGCGGAGCGCTCGCCGGGCACGCATGGATATGATGGCTATGTGGTGCTGGGCTGCGCGATCCGCGGCGAGACCGACCATTACGACCATATTTGCCGCGAGGCGATGGGCGGCGTGCGCGAGCTGGCGGTGCGCCATCTGCTCGCGCTGGGCAATGGCATCCTCACCGTGCATGACCGCGACCAGGCGCTGGCGCGTTGCGCGCCCGGGCGCGGGGATTTCGGCGGCCAGGCCGGGCGCGCCTGCCTGCGCATGATCGACCTGCGCGCCGAACTCGGCCAGAATCCGGAATGAGCCGCGGCGGCGGACGGGCCATCCCGCGCCGGCTGGCGGCAGCGCGGCTCGCCGCGGTGCAGGCGCTCTACCAGATCGAGCTGACCGGCGCCTCGGCCGACCAGGCGATCCGCGATATCCTCGAACACGGCATCGCCGCCGCCGCGCTGGTTCCCGCGCCCGACGATCCGCAAGCCGAGATCGAGGAGCGACTTGCCGCGCCGGATGCGGATCTGTTCGCCGACATCGTGCGCGGCACGCTGGCGCGCCAGTCCGACCTCGACAAGATGGTCGGCGACACGCTCACCGGCGGCTGGACCGTCGAGCGGCTGGAAACGGTGTTGCGCGCGATCCTGCGCGCCGCCGCATACGAATTGGCGGCGCGCGCCGACATTCCGCCCAAATCGGCGATCTCGGCATATGTCGATGTCGCGCACTCCTTCTATGCCGGCGCCGAGCCGGGATTGGTCAACGCGGTGCTCGACCGCATCGCGTATGCGTTGCGCGCGGTCGAGATGGGCGGCGATGCCAGCGCTTGACGAATTCGAGCTGATCCGGCGCCTGTTCGCGCCGCTCGCCGCCGGCCATCCGGGCGCGCTCGGCCTAGCCGACGATGCGGCGCTGGTCGATTGCCCGCCCGGCCGCCGTCTCGTCCTCACCACGGATGCGATCGTCGCCGGCGTCCATTTCCTGCCCGACGATCCGCCCGACCTGATCGCGCGCAAGCTGGTGCGGGTCAATCTTTCCGACCTCGCGGCGATGGGGGCGGAACCCGCGGGCGCGCTGCTCGCGGCCTGCTTCCCGCGCGGCGTCGATGCGTCCTGGGTCGAGCGGTTCGCCGCCGGCCTGGGCGCCGATCTGACCGAGTTCCGCCTGCCGCTGCTTGGCGGCGACACGGTGGCCACGCCCGGCCCCGCCACCTTCGCGCTGACCGCGCTCGGCACCGTCGAGATCGGCACCGAACTGCGCCGCTCCGGCGCGCGCGCGGGCGACCGGCTCTGGGTATCGGGCACGGTCGGCGACGGCGCCTTCGGCCTGTTCGTCGCGCGCGGCGAAGCGAAGGAGCTGGCCACGCCGCACGCCGCCGAGTTGCTCGATCGCTACCGATTGCCCCGGCCGCGCCTGGCGCTGGGACGGGCGCTACGCGGCGTCGCGCACGCGGCGATGGACGTCTCCGACGGGCTGATCGGCGATCTCGGCCATATCTGCGAGACTTCGGGCGTCGGCGCGATCGTCGAGGCCGCGCGCGTGCCGTTGTCCGACGCCGCGCGCGCCGCCATCGCGGCAGGACTGGGGCAAGGACTCCTCACGGCCCTCACCGGCGGCGACGATTACGAGCTGCTGTTCACCGCCGCCCCCGAGTCGGATGCGAAGCTGGGCGCGCTTTCCCGCGACCTCGGCTTGCGCCTCGCGCCGATCGGGGGGATCATCGCCGGCGCGGAGGTACGGGTGGAAGGCCCTGGCGGCGAGAGGCTCGACATGCCGCGCGGCGGCTACCGGCATTTCGGCCGATGAAGATCGTCATCATCATCGTGATCGCGATTTTGCTGATCGGGGGCGGTGCCGCCGCCTCGGTCTACTTTCATGTCGGACCCTTGCCGAAGCTTCTGCACATGGAAGGCGCCGCCGCCGCGCCGCCGCCCGCGCCGCCGCCCCCGCGGCACCAGGAGATATCGGTCGGCAGCTTCTTGATTCCGGTGGTGCAGAACCATGCGATCACGCGTTCGGTCGGCCTCGACATCGCGGTCGATGTGCTCGCCACCGACGCCACCCGGGCGAACGATCTGCTGCCGCTTCTGCAAAACGCGTTCAACCTCGACCTCTACCAGCTCGTGCTGCGCTACTCCGACGTGAACTCGGCGGCCGACAAGAAGGCGATCCACGACAGCCTGACCAAGACGGCGCAGCGCGTGCTCGGTGCCGACATCGTCAAGGACGTGGTGATCAAGTCGATCTACGAGCGTTGAGTCGTTGCGCGCCCGCCCGGCTTCTGGCAGCTTACCGCCGCCGTCGCTGGGAGAAATGGGGACGAAGACGCCGCTAACGGCGCGCCACGGCTCGCAAAATCGCTCGAAGCATCAATCACGAGGAAGGGTTACATGGCTTACGCTTTCGTGCTGGCGTGCGGGATTTTGGCGTTGCTGTACGGCGCCTGGGCGGTCCGCTCGGTGCTCGCCGCGCCGGCCGGGACCCCGCGCATGCAGGAGATCGCCGGCGCGGTCCAGGAGGGCGCGCGCGCCTATCTCAACCGCCAGTACACGACGGTGGCCCTGGTCGGCGTGGTGATCGGCGTCATCCTCGGCCTGCGCCTGGGCGTGCAGGTCGCCGTCGGCTATTTCATCGGCGCGATCCTGTCCGCCGCCGCCGGCTATGTCGGCATGAACGTCTCGGTGCGCGCCAACGTGCGCACGGCGGACGCGGCGCGCCACGGACTCGCGCCCGCGCTCGCCATCGCCTTCAAGTCGGGAGCGGTCACCGGCCTCCTCGTGGTCGGGCTCGGCCTGCTCGGGGTGGCCGGCTATTATTTTGTGCTGCGCTCGATGGGGTTCGCGGGCCGCGGGCTGCTCGAGGCACTGGTTGCGCTCTCCTTCGGCGCCTCGCTGATCTCGATCTTCGCCCGGCTCGGCGGGGGCATCTTCACCAAGGGCGCCGACGTGGGCGCCGACCTCGTCGGCAAGGTCGAGGCCGGCATTCCCGAGGACGATCCGCGCAACCCGGCGGTGATCGCCGACAATGTCGGCGACAATGTGGGCGACTGCGCCGGCATGGCGGCCGACCTGTTCGAGACCTACGCGGTGACCATGGTCGCCACCATGCTGCTGGCGTCGATCTCGTTCTCCGGCGCCGACCAGGAGAAGCTGATGCTGTTCCCGCTGCTGGTCGGCGGCGTGTGCATCATTTCCTCGGTGCTCGGCACCTTCTTCGTACGCCTCGGCGGCTCGGGCAAGATCATGGCGGCGCTGTATCGCGGCCTGATCGCCACCGGCATCCTGTCGCTGATCGCCATCGCCATCGTCATCCAGGTCGAGTTCGGCGGCTTTTCGGCGAGCTTCGCGCAGGCCGACGGGCGCGTGATCGGCATCGGCGCGCTGTTCGTATGCGCCGTCGTCGGCCTGGTGATCACCGGCCTGATCGTGTGGATCACCGAATACTATACCGGCACCGACTACCGCCCGGTGCGCAGCGTCGCGCTGGCCTCCACCACCGGGCACGGCACCAACGTGATCCAGGGCCTGGCAGTATCGATGGAGGCAACCGCGCTTCCCGTCCTCGTGATCTCGGTCGGCATCGTGGTCACCTATCTTCTCGCCGGCCTGTTCGGCATCGCGGTCGCGGTTACCACCATGCTTGCGCTCGCCGGCATCATCGTCGCGCTCGATGCCTATGGGCCGGTTACCGACAATGCCGGCGGCATCGCCGAGATGGCGGACCTGCCGAAGGAAGTGCGCAAGATCACCGACGCGCTCGACGCGGTGGGCAACACCACCAAGGCGGTGACCAAGGGCTACGCGATCGGCTCGGCGGGCCTGGCCGCGTTGGTGCTGTTCGCGGCCTATACCGAAGACCTGCGCCATTACTTCCCGGATCTGAAGGTGACCTTCGCGTTGCAGGACCCGTTCGTCGTCATCGGGCTGTTCAT